>USOC01000137.1 GCA_900556245.1 uncultured Prevotellaceae bacterium | reverse complement strand
TAGCCGGCCCAATTTTGACATGCTGCAACGTGTCGACTTTAAACTCATTGCCGTTCAGATTCCAGACTGTCGCACCAAAACTGCAGAATGGCATCAGCAAGGCTGCCACAAATAGTGTAGATTTTCTCATACGTTTGAATAATGGTTTGGTTTGATTCATAATTTTTCGCTAAGATACTCATAGTGTCCTTCAAATTCTCAAGGTAAATAATATTTAACGTTTTGTATCGTATTTTTTACTCAGTATTCAAGCTTCAGTTAAAGAAATATACCTAATTTTGGGACACAATCCTATCTTAAACCATTATTTATGAAAAAATTAATACTCTCTGCTACTGTTCTGTTGGCTCTATCCTCATTATATGCCTCAGACTACAAAACGACAGTTATAGACGGAAACACATATACTGTCGACACATTAGCCCACTTTTAAGCAGGCACGGGCAGCATCTATAGTGCTATTATATTAGATGGCATGAGTATTTATTTCGGCTTTTTCTATGTAGAAGTCGTAAAGCGACAAGTATTGATTGCGTTCCGCACCGAACTGGGACGCGACTCTGTGATTGGTTGCGAACTGATTTCTGCACACGCCGCACGCAAATCTGTCAACGGCGAACACTATTTCGCGGCAGTCAACGGCGACTTTTTCGAAACGCAAGGCGATGTAGGCACGCCTGTCAATGGTTCTGTTCACAACGGTATGCTCGGAACAGTCGCTTCTGCTCAACCTCACTTTATCGTCGATACGGACCTTAATACCTACGCATCCTATGTGACGGCGTCCAATACCTATTCGGTCAACGGTGGTTCTCCTATAGCCCTCGATCGCGTCAACGCACGTATCGGTGAAAACCAAATATTCCTGTTCAATAGTGCGAACGGCAACTATACGCACACTCCCGCCGGAACAACGGAAATTGCTCTCGAATTGTTGCCTGGCGAACAATGGATGGTCAACAGGACGGTCAAAGCCAAGGTTGTCGGCAAAGCCTCATCAGCCGGAAACATGGCAATCGCAGCAGGACAAGCCGTTCTGAGCGCAACAGGCTCTAAAGCGGAAAGTATCGCTGCTCTTAAAGAAGGAGATGCGGTCGACATCACGGTTTCGATGCAACTCAACCAATTCGGCAACACAACTCCAAAATTCGGACAAATGGTCGGAGGAAACGTGATTTTCCTGCAAGGCGGACAAACGACACCTCAAGGCGACTACGCACGCCATCCGCGCACGATGCTGGGATACAACAAAGATCATTCGAAAATGATTTTCGCCGTAGTCGACGGTCGAAGCAGCATCTCTTCAGGTGCAACTTATGTGGAATTGGCTGATTTGATGAAATGGGTTGGCGCCTGGGATGCCATCAACATCGACGGTGGTGGTTCGTCATCGTTATATCTCCAAAAATTCGGACCGATGAACGTTCCAAGCGACGGACCGGAGCGTGCTGTAGGAAATGGTGTCTATTGCGTGCTGAAAGCTCCGGAGGACAACAACATCGCAGAAATCCGCTTCGTCGACTGGGCGATGAAGTTCCCCAAATACGGTGTCTACACTCCTGTGTTCTACGGATACAACCAATACGGGATGCTGATCGACACAGACGTGAAGGGGGTGACGCTGTCGTGTGACCCCGCTATCGGGGAAATCATCAACGACGGGACAACGTTCTATGGAAAAGGGGACGGTTCGGGTGCCTTGAAGGCTTCTTTCAACGGACTGGAGGCTTCCATTCCGGTGGTCGTGGCTGCCAACGACCAAGTTTCGTTCCGCCTGAGCGACGTAGTCATCGACAACGTGCGCGAATATCCCGTCGAAGTACAGGCTCTCGTCAACGAAAAGCAGATGCCGATGAACCCTTCTGCTTTGAACTGGGCTTCCGCGAACCCGGAAATCGCGACAGTCGGAGCTGACAACGGCGTCCTGCGCGGTGTGGCTAACGGAAAAACGACCGTATCAGGCACTGTCGGAGCGTTCTCCGGATCTCTCAACGTGACCGTGGAAATCCCGGATAGCCCCGTGATGCCGATTGTAAAGGATATCGTGGCGGATGAATGGACGCTGAAACAGACCGGTGGAAAAGGAATCGCCATCAGCGGTCTCGACAACGGGTTCTCTCTGAACTACACCGGAAACGGGGCGTCACGCGGAGCATACATATCCGCTGACAGAACCTGCCAAATATGGAGTCTCCCGACCAAGCTGCAAGTGCGAATCAATCCGGGTGAAGCCATCGTCAAAAAAGTGTCGGCAAACATATCCAACGCTTTGGGCGAAAAAGTGACTTCCTGGACAATCACGGACTCCGAACTCCCGAAAAACGAGGAATCCGTCCTGGCTGTAAACCTCTCCGACAACTTCAACCTCGAAGATATAGGCATATTCCCTATCACCGTCAATTCCCTCCGCCTCGACATGGGCAAGAGCGACAAGGACAAAAATTACCAAATCGCCGTTCCCGGTTTTGAAGCCGTATACGAGGCCGGCGGTGCTGTTGAAACAATAGAAACCGACGCTTTGCGCATCTACCCGAACCCGGTTGTTGCCGGACAACCGTTCTCTGTCGAAGCCGAAGGAAACGCTGTGGTGCAAGTCTTCTCCCTAAGCGGAGCGAAGCTGATGGAAACGCCCGTTTGCGGACGCTCGCTCATCCCGACGGCAGACATGGCTCCCGGCATCTACATCATCAAGGCTTCTGCCGAAAACAATTCGAAAACTTCAAAACTGATTGTCAGATAATAAAACTGAAAAACAATGAAAAAACTATTACTGCCATTAGCAAGTGCCCTGGCTCTTTGGGGACTGAACACATACGCCCAAAAGAATACAATCACACTGAATGGCAAAGTCTACGAGATTGACACACTGGTCTACAAACACAACATAGGGCCCGGCACAAAATATGCATTCTACGATGTCCCGGGACGACCGCTTAAAATACATGTCATGGAAATCGACATGACCAATCCTTATGTCGATATAGAGACCTGTCTGTCCGGTGACAGTGCAGTTGCCACAGAACGTCCGTCGAGCATGTACAAACGCAACGACAGACCGGGGCACGACATGATTGGCGCTACAAACGGCGACTTCTACCAATATCAGAACCCCATCGAAATCGGCATTCCGCGCAGCGGACAATACCGCAGAAACGAATGTGTGACCAATCCTGTCGGACGCGCCTCGTTCGTGCTTACGCCCGACCGTGTTCCCTACATCGACCGCGTTGATTTCCGCGGAACTCTTTCTAAAGGAGAATCATCCACACGCATACATGCCGTCAACATGCAACGCTTGGAATGGGAAGATACGAAAGGCGACTTTATGCTGCTGTACACCAACAGCTACGGAAAATATACGCATAAATCTTCCGGTGGGACAAAAGCCGTCATCCGCCCGAAAAGCGGCAATCTGTTCTTCAGTGCCAACAAAAACATAGAATGTGTCGTTGAAAGCGTATTCGACAATCCGGGCCTTTCCCCAATCCCCGACAATGCGGCAGTTCTCTATGGAGTCGGTCCGTCGGAAACTTATCTGAAGACCCTCAAGGCAGGCGATGAAGTGACAGTGTTCCTAAAAACCGACCTTCGCTCTCAACCCGGACTGCTCACGGACTTCAAAGAGCAAATGGGAGGCAGCGACGATATCGTCCTGAAAGACGGCAAGACAGATGACGGCCAATCAGGAGCCGCTACGGGCGAACATCCGCGCACCGGTATGGGCGTATCGAAAGACAAAAAAACCGTCTATATGGCTGTTATCGACGGCCGTCAGACTATTTCTGCAGGAACATCGCTCCAGGATTTGGGTGAAGTATTCCGCGTACTTGGAGCCTGGGATGCCGTCAATCTCGACGGTGGCGGATCTTCATGCATGGTTGTCGGCGGAGAAATCAAAAACAGCCCGTCCGACGGTCCGGAACGGGCGGTAGGCAACGGAGTCCTGGTCGTTTCCAACGCTCCGCAGGACGACAACATTGCCATACTCGAATTTGCCGCACGGTCCTACAATATTCCGTTCTATGCAAAATTTCGTCCGGTAGTCCGCGCTTTCAACCGCTACGGTGTAATCAAGGACTACGATTTGAAAGACGCACAACTGACTTGCTCGCCTGAGATTGGAACCATCAACGACAACAATGAGTTTATTGCGTCAGGAAACGAAGCGGAAGGAACAATCACTGCTACTTACAACGACTTGACTGTCGTGCAAAAGGTACGTATTGTCAATTCTCCTATCACGCTGGTCCACGAAAATTATCTGACTGACGGCAACCGTCCGTTTGAAATCCAATTGGAAGTATTTGACCTGTGTTCTGTTCAATAACTCTAGCTCCTGCGAAACCAATTACAGCCCCTCGTTCCGCCAGAATAACATCAGCCAACATTGCAAAACTCGCAGTTACTCCTCCCATTGTCGGATTTGTTAACACTGAAACGTACAAACATCCTGTATCACTATGTCGCCTCACAGCAGCTGCTGTTTTTTCCATTTGCATTAGCGAAATAATTCCTTCTTGCATTCGTGCACCACCAGAACAACAAAACATTATTACTGGCAACTTCTTTTTTGTAGCTTTTTCAAAC
>USOC01000136.1 GCA_900556245.1 uncultured Prevotellaceae bacterium | reverse complement strand
TTCTTTCCGTGGGACACGATTTCATCGACTACCTGACGCATTTGATTCACCTTAATGGGGTAAATGATGAAATTTTGCGCGTCATACTTGTACTCTGTGGCAGCCTGCTTAAAACACTTCGAAATCTTTTCGATGCGGTTATCAAGAATATCCGGGAAACGCAACAGCACCGGAGCCGTGATGTCACGAATCTGCAGCTCGTCCATCAACTGCTTCAAATCGACCGACGCATATCCCTCGCGAGGCGTCACCTGCACATGTCCTTTGTCATTTATTGAGAAATACTTAAGTCCCCAACCCGTAATATTGTAGAGTTCGGCACTGTCCTCAATACGCCATTTTCTCATATTATTCCTAACGTGTTAAAAATTGGGCAATTATTTTTGGCTGTAAAGTTACGAATTTTATGCAAAACAGCCAAACAAACACCACTGCACGCCATCTTCTTACGACGTATTTTCGGATTTCCACAGAAGTATCTTTCCGGAAATTTCAGTAATTTTGCGATACACTGACAAGAAAGCAATATTATGACAACAAAAAATCTATTTCTTCTATCGGCATTAGGACTATCCTCCCTCTTGTCCGAAGCTCAGGAAATGCGGATGGACACCTACTGCAATCCGCTCAATGTAGACTATACCTACATGATTTACAATTCTGACAAGGACATCTCCTATCGTTCGGGAGCCGACCCCGCCGTCGTGGAGTTTCGTGGCGAATACTATATGTTCGTCACCCGTTCCCACGGTTACTGGCATTCTACCGACCTTCAAAACTGGAAATTCATCAAGCCGGGACGCAACTGGTATCCGCAAGGGTGCAATGCCCCCGCCGCTCACAACTACAAGGACTCCGTGCTCTACGTCGCAGGCGACCCGTCGGGTGCGATGAGCATCCTGTCGTCCGCCGATCCGGCATCCGGAAACTGGGACGCTACACCGGCCATTCTCCACGACCTGCAGGACCCTGATTTGTTTATCGACGACGATGGCAAAGCCTATATGTTCTGGGGATCGTCGAATGTCTATCCGATTCGCGGAATGGAACTCGAACGCAACCGCCGCTTCATCAAGAAAGGCGACACCAAGGAACTGTTCAACAAAGATATGGACAAGCACGGTTGGGAACGTTTCGGCGAAAATCATGCCGACACCGTGCTGAGCGGATATATCGAAGGTCCGTGGATGACAAAGCACAACGGCAAATACTACCTCCAATACGGTGCTCCGGGTACGGAATTCAATGTCTATGCCGACGGCGTCTATGTGGCCGACAATCCATTAGGTCCATACACCTATCAACGCCACAATCCGGTTTCCTACAAACCGGGCGGCTATATGAACGGAGCCGGACACGGCAGCACAGTCCTTCGTCCCGGCGGCAGATACTTGCATATCGCCTCAATGTCTCTTTCCATCAACGTCAATTGGGAGCGTCGCTTGTGTATGTTCCCAGCAGGCTTCGACAACGACGGCATCATGTATGTCGACACGCGCTTTGGCGACTATCCGCGCTATGCTCCGTCGGTCGCCCGCAAAGCCGGAGAATTCAGAGGATGGATGCTGCTCTCATATAAAAAGCCGGTGACCGTATCTTCGTCGGCCGGTGAATTCGGAGCAGAGTCGCTCACCGACGAACTCACGAAAACCTACTGGCTTGCCGAAGCCGACAACGACCGGCAATGGGCTGTCATAGACCTTGAAAAGCCCTCTGCCGTCTGCGCCATACAAATCAACTACCATGATTACAAGAGCGGTATGTATGGAAAAATCGAAGGACTACGCCACCGCTATGCCGTCGAAGGTTCCGCTGACGGCAAAACGTGGGAAACGCTCGTTGACCGCAGCGACAGCTACAAGGACACGCCCAACGACTATGTCGAAGTGGAATTTCCGAAACTCGTGCGCTACGTCCGCTACCGCAACATCGATGTGCCGACTCCCCATCTGGCCGTCTCCGAAATCCGCGTTTTCGGTCTCGGGACAGGAAAGATACCGGCCCGACCCAAACAGCTGACGCTCGACCGCAAAGCCGACCGCCGTGACGTAGCCATCAGCTGGCAGCCTGTCGAAGGCGCTCAAGGATACAACATCATCTGGGGCATCGCCCCAGACAAGCTCTACAGCTCGTGGATGGTCTACGACAACAACGAACTGCTGATGAAGACTCTGTCGACCGATCAGGACTATTATTTCTGCATTGAAGCATTCAACGAAAACGGCGTGTCGCAACGCTCTGAAATCAAACACCTAAAATAACCCGAATGAAACGCATACTCTGCTCACTACTGACTCTCTTTGCCCTGCTTCCCGCCCTTGCGGGAGCAGGATTCAGCAAAGAAACGTTTGTCGACCGCCAAGGCGACACAATCCGCTATCGCCTGCTCACTCCCGAACGCCTCAACCATGGAGAAAAATATCCGCTTGTCATCTTTCTCCACGGAGCCGGCGAACGCGGAAACGACAACGAAAAACAGCTGACCCACGGCAGCCAAATGTGGCTAAACCCGGTAAACCGTGAGAACCATCCGGCATTCGTCATTTTTCCGCAATGCCCGTCCGACGGCTATTGGGCATACAATTCCCGTCCGGAATCGTTCTCTCCGGAAAAAATGCCTCTTGCGCCACCCCAATCCGAGGTGTTTTCCTCACTGATGGAGCTGATCAGACATTATCTTGACATGCCGCAAATCGACCGGAACCGTGTCTACATCATGGGGCTTTCGATGGGCGGAATGGGCACGTTCGACCTGACAGTACGCTATCCGCAAATCTTCGCCGCGGCAATTCCAATATGCGGCACAGTGAACCCGGCACGGCTTCATGCCGCAAAAGGCATCAAATTCCGCATCTTCCACGGTGACGCCGACAACGTGGTGCCGCCCGAAGGTTCACGCGAAGCCTACAGAGCCCTGAAGACAGCGGGTGCCGACGTGGAATATATTGAATTTCCGGGATGCAACCACGGCAGCTGGAATCCGGCGTTCAACTATCCCGGATTCATGGACTGGCTCTTTGCCCAAAAGAAATAGCAGCCTCAAATAGCTTGCAGACGGTTGATGCTGTCGACGATTGCGACAGCCTCGTGCACACTGCGCACATCATCGACAAGCATCGACCGGCGGCTGTTGAAGTCGCGTAGTTTGCACCGCCGCGGATTACTCTGCAAATAATTGAGCATCCTCCCGAACGCCGGCGACTGATAGTATGCCACATTCTCGCCTGGCACAAAGAACATCGACATGTGCCCTTGGTTCAGGACAATCTTTTCCACGCCGAGCGCACGCGCCATCCGCCGCAGCGAAACAATCAATATCAACTCGCGCGCCTCGTGCGGAATCTTGCCGAAACGATCCTCAAGCCGTTTGCAGAAAGCCTCCACGTCAGCCTGCCTCTCCATATTGTCGAGTTCCTGATAGAGCAGAATCCGTTCGCTCTCCTGCGGCACATAGGAAGCCGGGAAGAGAATTTCGAGGTCGCTCTCAATCGTACAGTCGTTGGCATATTCCTTTTCCTGCTGCGCATCATCGACAAACTCCTCTGCAAATTCCTCATTTTTCAGTTCCAATACGGCTTCCTTCAAAATTTTCTGATAAGTCTCGTAGCCCAAATCTGCGATAAAGCCACTCTGTTCCGCCCCCAGCAGGTTGCCTGCCCCGCGGATGTCGAGATCTTGCATGGCTATATGAATGCCACTTCCGAGGTCGGCAAAACTCTCAATGGCCTGAAGCCGCCGCCTTGCCACCGGAGTGAGAGGCAAACCCGGAGGAACAGTCAGATAACAGAACGCCTTGCGGCTGCTCCGCCCTACGCGACCTCGCAACTGATGCAATTCGCTGAGGCCGAAATTCTGGGCGTTGTTGATAATAATCGTATTGACATTGGGCATATCTATACCCGACTCGATAATCGTGGTTGCCAATAAAATATCATACTGATGGGATGCAAAGTCGATGATAACCTTCTCCAGCTTTTCCGAAGGCATCTGCCCGTGACCGACAATCGTCCGGGCGTCCGGCACCAGACGGCGCACGCGGTTCTCCAAATCAAAAAGCTGCTCGATACGGTTGTTGACGATAAAAACCTGTCCGCCGCGCGACAATTCAAAATTGACGGCTTCCTGAAGTATCTCGTCGTCGAGAGGCGTCACGCTGATGATGATTGGATGGCGGTTGGGAGGAGGCGTGTTGATGGCACTGAGGTCGCGCGCTCCCATCAGCGAGAACTGCAAGGTGCGTGGAATGGGTGTCGCCGACATCGTCAGCGTGTCGACGTTCACTTTCAGCTGTTTCAGCTTTTCCTTGACACTGACCCCGAACTTCTGTTCCTCATCGACCACCAACAAGCCCAAATCCTTAAATTTGACCGTTTTTCCTATCAGTTTGTGCGTACCGATTATAATGTCTATCTTCCCTTCTTCCAATTCTTGAAGAATGCGCTTCTCATCCTTCCCTTTTCGGGCGCGGCTAAGATAGTCCACCTTCACCGGCAAATCCTTCAGACGCTCGCTGAACGTCGTGAAGTGCTGATAGGCCAGCACCGTTGTAGGTACCAGCACGGCAGTCTGCTTCCCGTCGACAGCCGCCTTAAA
>USOC01000135.1 GCA_900556245.1 uncultured Prevotellaceae bacterium | reverse complement strand
TGTCAACCTGCCTGTCAACGGCAATTCTGCCGAATTCACCTGGTATCTCCGCGAAAGATAGCAAACAGAGACTGTCTGAACACAAAAGCAGACATCGTTATCGTTTCGTAAGAAAAAAGGATTCAATACATTTTTTTCTACGCACAACTTGCACTATCTTTGCACATAATTTTTGAAAATAAAAGGCTTATTCTCATGAAGAATAGATTTAAGGAATACAGTAAATTCAATCTGTCGGATATCAATAAAGAAGTGCTCCAAAAATGGGACGCTGAAAACGTTTTTGCGGAAAGTATGAAAATCAGAGAAGGGCATCCTTCTTTCGTGTTCTACGAAGGTCCCCCCTCAGCCAACGGCATGCCGGGCATTCACCACGTCATGGCACGTACTATCAAAGACATCTTCTGCCGCTATAAAACGATGAAAGGATTCCACGTAAAACGCAAAGCCGGCTGGGACACCCACGGTCTGCCAGTAGAGCTCGGTGTCGAAAAATCGCTGGGAATCACAAAAGAAGATATCGGCAAGAAAATTTCTGTGGACGACTATAACGCAGCCTGTCGTCGCGAAGTGATGAAGTATACTAAAGAATGGGAAGACTTGACACATAAAATGGGTTATTGGGTAGACACCAAAGACCCATACATCACTTACGACAACCGATATATGGAATCAATCTGGTGGCTGTTGAGTCAACTATACCAGAAAGGTTTCCTCTACAAAGGCTATACAATCCAGCCTTATTCCCCGGCTGCCGGCACAGGGCTTAACCAGCCGGGGTGCTACCGAGATGTGAAGGACACTACCTGTGTAGCGCAGTTCCGCATCAAAAATCCGAAACCGGAAATGGCTGAATGGGGAACGCCCTATTTCCTTGCTTGGACAACCACGCCATGGACATTGCCTTCGAATACCGCACTCTGTGTAGGTCCGAAAATCGAATATGTGGCAGTACAGACCTACAACGCATATAATGGTGACAAAATGACTGTCATTGTTGCCAAACCGTTGCTCTACCACCACTTCAGCCAAAAGGCAGAAGGCATTGCGCTCGAAGACTACAAACCGGGCGACAAACTGATTCCTTTCAAAGTCGTAGCAGAATACGTCGGACCGGATTTGGTCGGTATGGAATATGAGCAGCTTCTGCCATGGGTAAAACCGGTAGAAGTTGACGAAAACGGCAACTGGCACGAAGCTGCAGACAAAGCGTTCCGCGTCATTCCGGGCGACTATGTCACTGCAGAAGACGGTACGGGTATCGTACACATTGCACCGACTTTCGGTGCGGACGACGCGTTTGTCGCACGTGCAGCTGGTGTCCCGGGACTCTTCATGATAAACAAAAAGGGAGAAACCCGACCAATGGTCGATCTGACCGGTAAGTTCTTTCTGCTCGATGAGCTCGACGAGAAATTTATATCTGAATGTATCGACACAGAAGAATACAAGACCTATGAGGGACGTTGGGTAAAAAATGCCTATGACCCACAGTTTACTGCAGACGGCCGCTATGATGAAAAGGCCGCCGCAGCAGCAGAATCGCTTGACGTGTTCATCTGCATGATTCTAAAGCAAACCGGAAAAGTATTTAAAATAGAAAAACACGTCCACAATTACCCGCATTGCTGGCGTACGGACAAACCGGTGCTTTACTACCCGCTCGACAGCTGGTTTATCCGCACGACAGCTTCCAGAGAACGCTTGATGGAGCTCAACGAAAAAATCAATTGGAAACCGCAATCGACCGGAACCGGACGCTTCGGAAAATGGCTTGAAAACCTCAACGACTGGAACCTTTCGAGAAGCCGTTATTGGGGGACACCGCTTCCAATTTGGCGAACTGAAGACGGAGACGAAGAAAAGTGCATTGGCAGTATCGAAGAACTCTACAATGAAATCGAAAAAGCTGTCGCAGCCGGCATAATGCCAAGCAACCCCTACAAAGACAAAGGGTTCGTTCCAGGCAACTACACCGCAGAGAACTATAATAAAATCGACATCCACCGTCCCTATGTCGACGACATCAAATTGGTTTCCAACAGTGGCAAACCGATGAAACGTGAGTTGGATTTGATAGATGTCTGGTTTGACTCAGGCTCAATGCCATACGCACAAATCCACTACCCGTTTGAAAACAAGGAGGCTTTCGACAATCGCGAAGTATATCCTGCCGACTTCATTGCGGAAGGCGTCGACCAGACACGCGGCTGGTTCTTCACCCTCCACGCAATTGCCGGTATGGTATTCGACACCATTTCCTATAAATCAGTCATTTCCAACGGTCTTGTCCTTGACAAAAACGGGAACAAAATGAGCAAACGCCTCGGCAACGCCGTCGACCCGTTCGGTGCAATAGAGAAATACGGCACCGATCCACTACGCTGGTACATGATTTCAAATTCGTCACCGTGGGACAACCTCAAATTCGACACAGCAGGAGTAGAGGAAGTCAGTCGCAAATTCTTCGGAACGCTCTATAATACATACTCATTCTTCGCACTCTATGCCAATGTTGACGGATTCGACAATTCCGCAGCGCAGATTCCAACGGAGGAACGCCCGGAAATCGACCGCTGGATTATCTCTTTACTCAACTCTTTGATTAAGGAAGTTGAATCCGACCTCAACGATTATGAACCAACCAAAGCTGCACGCGCAATAGCCGACTTTGTTGGCGACAACTTGAGCAACTGGTATGTACGTCTCAACCGCAAACGCTTCTGGGGTGGAGAAATGAACGAAGACAAGCTTTCCGCCTATCAGACACTCTATTCATGCCTAAAGACCGTAGCGCTGCTGATGGCTCCCATTTCTCCATTCTATGCCGACCGCCTGTACTGTGACCTGACAGCAGGAGAAGAAGCATCTTCTGTGCACCTTGCAGACTTTCCGGTTGCCGACGAAAGCGTAATCAACACTTTGCTTGAAAAACAAATGCACACCGCCCAAGCCATCACGTCAATGGTTCTGGCTCTTCGCCGCAAAGCGAACTTAAAGGTTCGCCAGCCTTTGTCAATGATTATGATTCCGGTAAGCGATGACGCCCAAAAAGGAAGCATAGAAGCAATCAGTGGCTTGGTTATGAACGAAGTCAACATAAAAGCCATCAAATATGTAGGCAACGATGAAGGCATTCTGGTGAAAAAAGTAAAACCAGACTTCAAAAAACTCGGTCCGAAATTCGGCAAAATCATGAAGCAACTGTCGGCCAACATCGCCGCTATGAGTCAGAAGGATATTATCGAATTCGAGAAAAACGGAGTATTTGCCTTCAACGTCGACGGGACAACGGCAACAGTTGATTTAACCGATGTGGAAATTATTTCGGAAGACATCCCCGGCTGGCTTGTGACCAACGAAGGCAACCTTACTGTAGCCCTTGACATAACTGTCACAGAAGAGCTACGTCGCGAAGGCATAGCCCGTGAAATTGTCAACCGCATCCAAAATATCCGAAAAAACAGCGGTTTTGAAATCACAGACAAAATTGACGTAAAGATTACCCCCAACGAGCATACAGACGATGCCATTATGGAATATAAGGAATATATTTCACGCCAAGTACTTGCTGAATCTATTGAGATTTCCGAAGTGCCTGAAAAAGAATGCACAAGCCTAAATATGGAAGAATACCCTGATTTGGCGACATCTGTAAGGCTTCACAAATAACAGAATTAAATTAATCAACAAACTAAAACCATTGGAATCATGGCAGAAAAAACAAGATATTCTGACGCCGAGCTACAAGAATTTAAAGAGATTATTCTTGCAAAGCTTGAAAAGGCATACAAAGACTACGAGTTGTTGAAAAACGAGGTAACAAACTCTGACGGGAACGACACTGCCGACACGTCACCGACCTTTAAAGTTTTAGAGGAAGGTGCAAACACTCTCAATAAGGAGGAATCCGGTCGGTTAGCCCAACGACAGATGAAATTCATCCAGCATCTAAAGGCTGCTTTGGTAAGAATTGAAAACAAAACATATGGCATTTGCCGCGAAACCGGGAAACTCATTCCGAAAGAGCGCTTACGTGCTGTACCTCATGCGACACTCAGCATCGAAGTCAAAAACAAAGAAAACCAAAAAAAATAAAGTTGATACGACTAAACAAGAAAATTTCAAACGGATGGTTGGCGGCAATTATAGTCCTCGGACTCATAATTGCCGACCAAATCATCAAAATATGGGTAAAGACAAACTTTTATCTGGGAGAAACCCTTCCATTTTCAGACTGGTTTGAACTGCACTTTATTGAAAATCCGGGAATGGCTTTCGGCATTGAGCTTGGCAGCAAATTATTTCTGACGCTCTTTCGAATCATTGCTTCCGTTGCATTAGTCTGCATCTTGTTCAGAATAAGAAAAAACCCTCTGTATTCACGAGGTTTTATCATCTGTCTTTCTCTGATAACAGCAGGGGCTATCGGAAACGTTATAGACTGTATGTTCTACGGCCTAATCTTCACGGAATCAACTCCCTTGACAATAGCGGAAATGTTTCCGGAAACAGGCTATGGAACTTTATTCCACGGATATGTCGTCGATATGTTCGAGATATTGCTGTTCCGGTTCGCTATCTTCAACGTCGCGGACGTGGCTTTG
>USOC01000134.1 GCA_900556245.1 uncultured Prevotellaceae bacterium | reverse complement strand
TCCGCCTCATCCACTCCTTTGACCTTAAGAGCTGAGACAACAGGGTTCGGATAGATTGCAACACCTTGATTGCCGCCATGAAGCGATTCTACCGCTCCAAACTCAGCAAAATGCTCAAAATAGAAATCGTCGAAGAATGCGGCAAGACCGGCAGTCACTGTATGGCGGAGAGCTATGTAGACATCCTGACCGGCATATTTACTCAAATCAACCGTATATTCCTCATACGATTTATTGTTATAGTAAGGCATCATGGTCTTAGGCATCACCGTTTCAAACGAAGTGCGGTCGGTAGCGCTGGTCGTGCTGACAAGCACTTCAACATTATGCTGCGACTCAGGAAGAATAGAATTGACAGAGTTCCAGTTGCGCGCATAGAAGCGGAATTTCGAATCGGCAGTAGCCGTCATTCTCTGGCTGACAATCCAGTCGTCGCTGTCGCTGTCGTCATACGGAGCTATGGCAACAAGCACCTTCGTTCCGGAAACCGGCTCGAACTGATTGTTCCAGTCTTTGTCATCCTGCACGCAGAAAGCAAACGGCACACCGTACTGAGGATAGTTCATTCCGGTCATCATTGTCGTAGGCTTGCGGTCGACGTCAATCGTCGTAAAGCCCATCGGATTCACGTTACCGGCCTCTTCATCTTCGAAGTTATAGTAGCGCGTATCAGAACCCAAGGCGTTACCCTTCACAGGAAGCGTAGCCTGGTATCCGTTTTCAAAAGCTACAGTCATTTCGTCCTCGACGAGCGCATTCGAATCGAGAGCGTCGAAAGTCAGTTTGAATGCCAAGCCCTTGTTCGGCTCAATAACGGCACCCGTTTCGATAGTCGACTTAAAGTTAGGAGTCTTGAAGGAAACAGAAGAAACTTTCAAAGCAGTCTTGCCTTCATTGACAAGAGAAATGGCTTCTGTCGACGTAAACGATTTGCCATAATTGACAGAACCGGCATTCCACTCAAGAACGTTGAACGCGACTTTCTGATCCGAGACGCCGCTTACCGAAACCATATCGAGCGATACGCCGGTAGCATTTGCATAGTCATGACCGACATAACGCCAACGGAAAGAAACCGTCTTGCCTGCATAAGCCGACAAATCGACATTCTCTCGCACCCAATATTTGTTCGTCTTGTCGGAAATGATTGCCAGCTGTTTCCAAGCGCCATCGGCAAAGACTTCAAAGTAGCATGCATCTATACCATCGTCGGCAGTAGTCTTGTTTTCTACCAGTCCGCTCGGATCTTTCTCCAATGCCACAGCGACATTGTTTCCCCAATAGAAGCTAATCTGCAATGGTTCGGACGGCAAGACAAAATCAGGAGTAACCAGCGAGGACTCCTCCTCTGCGCCATAGCACCCTGCGGATACGCTGTATTTACCTTCAAACGGAGAAATCGAATTGATGTCCCAACGCGTATGACCATCTTTCTTGACCATCCACCCCAACGGAGGGAATGCGTCGCCTTCAAAGTTTTCTGACCATGGGAAATTACGAACAGTCTGATCGGCAATTGTCGTAAACGACCATGTTTCTGCATCAGCGGCATTGCCTTTCTCATTATATGGCACAACCTTCCAGTTATAAGTAGTGGCGTACGCACAAGACGGAATAACGAAAGAAGTCGCCGTTCCCATATCCTGACCGTCAATCAAGTCGGTAGCCTCTGCATCTGTTCCCACATAGAGACGGTAGCCGTCTGCAAACAGTGCCTGATTCCATTCAAGAAGCACATCTTTATTGTAGATGTCTGTCGCCTTATTGGCCGGGGAAACAAGAGCAGCCGTTGCAGGAACACTGCCGACACCGTATAACTTAGGAAGAATTACCGCATCCAAATAGAAGATGCTTATTTCCGGATAATCCTCTTCGCTAAGGGCGATTTCGCTATAATTCCAACGGAGATAGCAATTGTCGGATGCGGGAGTTCCCAAATCGACTGTGACTTGAACTATCTCGTTGAGCTTTTCTGATGTCCATACAGTCGTCCATGAATTTCCTCCGTCTTTCGAGAATTCAAGAGTTACGTCGTTCCCAGGCACGGCACCCTCGGTATCCGATTCAAACTGTTCGAAAGCAGAAAACGAAACCGACTGCGCTCCAGTCGACATGTCAAGACGCGGCGTCGTCAGCAGACAAGCTCCGGAAAACGATGCGGATACATAAGCCGACTTGTCACCCTCTAACGCATAATCGACAGATTTCCAGCCAACAGAAGTCCATCCTGCAGGAGGAACGCCCTTTTCAAATCCTTCAAAAGTCGCATCACCGGGCAGCATCTGCTTTGTAGCCGCCACTCGCAAAGAAACATCGCCGCCGTTGGTTTTCAGCACAACGTTTCCGTCAGCGGCACTGGTCATCGATGCTGTATACGCCAACTGAAAATCCACGGATTCGTTCTTCGCCAAATTGACTTTTGAATAATCGAGCGTGGTCGAAACACCATTTGGCAATTCGATGGAATTGATTTTCAATCCGTTTGCACCTTCATTTTTCAAAGTAATGACATCGGAATATACTTTTGACCCAAGATAGACGTTTCCAAAGCTGTAGATGCGTTTCGACAAAACAGGCTTCGGGGTAGTAGCCGGTGTGAATTTCTTGACAATCACGTCATCAAGGAAGACCGTATTTGCAATATTCTTCAGCATTTTGTAGACAAATGCCACTTTCACCTTCTTTCCCTTATAAGCGCTCAAGTCGATTTGGGAATTATAAACCTGCCAACCTGTCCATGGGAAATTGACTATTCCGCTTTCCTTCAGCATATCAGCATCCTGAAACGACCAAAGAGTTTTCGCTCCTTGCAAATCGTCACCCTCTACGACTCTCACCTGAAAATCATATTCCTGCTTTTCAAGGGCAGACGCACTGGCTGCTGTCCAGTTGAAAGAAAGCTGATAGGTGTTGTCCAAATTCAGTTCGGGAGAAAGCAGCACTTCTTCCCGAGGACCAACCCCTTCTGTGTCGGATGTGAACATCGGAGCATCGCAAGAAGCCACGTGCGTACCTGTAATTGTTCCTTTCGAAGCATAATAGACATGCCAACGATACTTATCCACATTTCCCAAATAAGAATCGACAGTTGTCCATCCTGCGGGAAGGTTCGGGCTGTAAGTTTCCGTACTTGCCGTTTCAAACGTCTCATTCAGAATAGTCTGCGACGTTGCAGCAAAAGGAAAACAACCGAACATCGCAAAAACGAAATAGATTTTCTTCATTACTTCTTTGTTTTAATAGTTATATAATAAATGAGGATTTATTATTCATACAAATAAAATTCTCCCTAACAATAAGCACAAAATTATAATTATTTTTTAAATACTCACAAATCTTCCCGAAAAATAAAATATTTTTATCGACAATTCTTTCCTATTTCCCGATAAATACCTTTTGCATACGACAAAAAAAGGCACGTCTAAACGGACGCGCCTTCTGATTTTTTTTACTGTCGTATGCTTATTAAGCCTGAGCTGCAGTAGTGTCAGCAGCAGGAGCTGCAGTTTCAACAGGAGCTTCAGTCTGTTCTGCCTCAGCAGCAGTAGTGTCAGTAGTAGCGGCTTGGTTGCCAGAGCAAGAGAACAAAGTAGCAGAAGCTACAACAGCAAGTAATAAAACTAACTTTTTCATTTCTGTAAAATTTTAATAATAAAACAATTTTTTGCTTCAAAAACAGCACAAAGATACAACAAAAAATCATTGTGCAAGAGTTTTACCTATTTTTTTTTGCCCAGACAAACTTTTTTTAAACAAAAGTCCGAATAATTATGACCAATTAGCCTTTTTTTGGACTTGATGGACTATTTTTATCGTTACATTCTTGGGCTGTTTCAAAGAATTTAAAGAATTACTTTTATGCCATCGACGATATACAATCCTTTTACAAATCCGTCGAGGCGAGTAACGCCTGACGACACCTGACGAACAGTATAACGGCCGTCGACAGCAATGATACGCACCGAGCGCGGACTGGCAGAGCGCACATAAATAGCTCCGTCGCACGCAAATACATCAAACGACTGGCTATTTGGCGTCTCAACGCCTCCGGCCGAAGGTGCAACAATATGGTCAAGACCGCCAACTTTATAATATCCGCCGTTCTCAAAGACCAGATCGGCCGTCTGCGGAGAAGGAGTGTTGTTGAAGATAATATGTGTAGGCAAGTCCGACATGTCGGGCGTACCGGAGAAAGTCCATTTCCAGATTTTGTTACCGTTGGCGGCCTTTCCCATCAATTCAGCCCTTTCACCCGGCCACTTTCCTCCGGTATAATTGGTGGCAGTCGTATTGCTCCAGCACCATACGGAGACATTTGAGTAGGACCCGTCGGAAGGAGCCTCAAAAAAGACAGCCAACTCATCAGGATAAAACATCGGAGTGTAATCGGTCAGTTCTCCATCCTGACTGCCACCCTGACCGCCTTCACCGCCGCCTTGGCTCTCGGCAAGCTCTTCTTCCGTACCGTCATACTCCGGACGATTTGCAGGAACAGGCGAAGAACCGTAAAGGAATTGCCCGTCACGCCCCACTTTGCCGGGAGCCGGAGTCTGCGGGGTGTCGAGCACGTAAACACGCATATTGCCACGCCCCGAACAGGACGCTGTCA
>USOC01000133.1 GCA_900556245.1 uncultured Prevotellaceae bacterium | reverse complement strand
GCTCCGACCATCGGTATAATGCAAGAAAACCGCCGACCATAAACGCCGTCAGCACCATATCTACCCGGCAGGTCATGGCGGAACGATGAACCTCGAAAGTCGTCATCAGAATCAGGGTTGCCAGAAACACTCTGAAGACAGGATAACGTCGCGAAAAAAAACGGAAAAACCCGAAACTCATCAAGATAAACGCAATGGCGGAAGGCATACGGGCCGTAAACTCAGATACATATCCCTGCGGCAAAGAAAAAAGGGCGACAAGCCAATGGAGCATCGGTGGTTTGAATGCCATTTCCCCCTGAAACATAGGCAATACATAATTGCCTTGCTCCATCATAGCGACTGCCACCAGTGCCTCACGCGGCTCTCCCCGAGTATAGAAATGACCCAGACCAAGAAATGGCAAGGTTAAAAGAGCGCCGAGTATCAATACTGACAAGCCAAATAGTTTTCTATTATCCTCATCTAAAATTCTACTCATAATATTTTCTTCAAACTTTGGGTATCTGTTTTTAACACCTGCGACACAAAAGGCTCAATCAAGCCACACAAGTGCTCACAAACTGCCACAATCGCACAAAGATACAACCTTTAGAACGCATTTCCAAACATTTCAACCACAATGAATTCTATGCACTTCTCTTAGAACTTGACCAAAATATCTCAAAAAGTCGACCGGATTTTAAAGATTACACTAACTTTGCATTCAACGAACTTTAGAACCAATATTTAATTATTCATTTCATTCCCATAATCATGATTGTTCGAATTGCCATATTTTTCACAACGATTTTTACCGCAGCCAATCTTTTCGGGCAAAAGATTTTTTCAGCAAACGCAGAATATCAATCGGACATCAAAGTTTTTGTTGTCGACAAAGAATATAAAGCTGACCTAATCGTTTTTAGAACAGACAAGCAATACAGAGCGAATGCCAACGAAAACAAAGGCATTTGGTATTTTTGCGACAGAGCCTATCAAGCCGACAAGAAAATTTTCTTTGTCGACCACGAATACCAGGCAGACCTCAACATTTTCTTTACTGACAAAGGATACAGAGCCGGATGGAAATCGAATGAAAAAAAGCACTTGCTCTATTGACCGGAAAAGCCTCATGGGATTTTTTTAACACCCTTTCAGCCCCTAACAAAAAACCCCTCAGATTCACTGAACGAATCCGAGGGGTGCATATTTGCCTGACAGGTCGGTTCAGAAATTATAGCCGAACCACTCGCACATCAGTACCTTGACGACGAATATAAATGCCGGGGACAAGATTATCTTCTTCTATGCGGATTCCTTGCAGATTGTAGTAGTAAACCGGTCCCTCTTCATTGCCTGAATCAAGACTTTCCACACCAGATTCCGGATCATCAAAAGTCAAGTTGGCCGCAATGGCAAACGAACAGCGCTCTTCTTGCTGTGCATACCACTTGCTCACTCCGGTAGGCCGCCCCGTCTCGTCTTGCTCTTGAAGCAAGTGGTAGGTTGTCGAACGATCATCCGGTGAGCGACGAAGGGCAAACATAGCGATATTGTCCTCTCCGTCTTCTCCTGAATTATTCGGGAATCCGGAAATGGTGACGAAAAACCTCTCAGACATCTTTACCGGCTTGTCCAATACGAAAACTGTCGGATCATTGTAAGTATCCGAAGCGTCTACCAGACGGGAGACCGGAAGCGTGGAAGTAGCCACAACCGAACCGGGCAAGCCTGCAGCATCCGCAAGCGCTACCGAAACTGTTATTTCCGCACCGGGTGTTACAGTCACGACACTTCCGAAATAGACATTCACGCTACTAATTGTCACCGGAGACACCGGGGCTTCAAAAGACTCCGCAAAAGCCTCCATACCGAGCCAGTTGCTTCCCCCATAATTACCATACCACCCTAATTGGATGACTCCGAGATTTGCATTTTCTTCTGCGGAAATATTCCATGCCAAGGACTTGCCTCCCGCTTTGACTCCATGCAGATAGGTGCTAGATTTCCCCGCGTCATTGCTGACTGTCAAATCGATGTCATACATCCCTTCCTCTAAATATTTCACCGTAGCAGTCGGTTGGTCGGTGGTTTTGAGATCCGTTCCCGGCAGCTCCCAAAAATATGCTGTCGGAGACCCGTCCGACATATCATTGAACGTCAAAGGCGTATTGAGAGGTACAACAAGCCCGGCTTCCGGCGAATAATACACTCCCGACGGCGTTCCTATTTTGGCCGTTGGTGCCGTATGATGCACAACAATATAGTTTTCTCGGGCAACCGTCGACTCTTCTTCTCCGTTACGGACTGTCAGCGTAACGCTGTAAGTCCCGGCTTGAGAATACGTCACTGTAGGGTGCTGTCCTGTAGAAGCCTCTGGAGTTCCTCCGGGGAAATGCCATTCCCACGAAGTGGGGTCGCCGGTTGAGCAATCTGTAAATTTCACAGCTTCGCCAACCGGAACACGGACGACAGAAACATCCTCTTTAGGCGCTACAACAGCAAAGTCATCAATAAGCACGTCATCTCCCTGATTCAAGCTATAAACAAAAGAAAAATAAACGGTCTTGCCTTCATAAGCCTTCAAATCTACCGAATATGGAGTCCATTTGACGTCGTCGGTTGCCGCTTCCTGCGATGCAAGCAACGCATTCCAAATCTGAAACAGATTCTGCTCCGGCATTATCTTCCATGACATAAAGAATCAGATTGCCATCGAAAATCCAAACTGGATTAAATGCCGCATAAAATTCAACTTTGCCACCTTTCGGCACGGTAACTGCCGGAGAGACAATGACGGAAACATCTCCCGTATTGGCATAAGCATGATACAGCGATTTCTTGCTTTTAGGATTAATCATACTGAACGGGGGCAAATCACGATAGCCGCCACCACCTTCTGTCAACTGCCAGGAAGAGCCGGGCGAAGCTTTCCATGCCTGTAAATCCTCATCAGTATCGAATCCATTACTATAGACTGCCGAATATGAATCTCCCGCTTTAAAGTCTGCTTTCAAGGGCAAATTGACAGTGTAATTGACAAACTGGGCTTCACTCCAAACGTTTTCTCCCATTGCCTGCACGGAAAGGACACAACTGCGATCGATCTTCAATGTCATCGATGTCGACGGATGAATTTCAAATTCTTGCAAAACTCCCAGTTCGTCCAGCTCCATAGGCTTGTCTCCGACATGATACCACAACGCTTTCGCCTTCGAATCATCACATGCGACCGTCACCTCCACAACGTCGGAATATGCACCTCCTACTGGACTGACTGTCAGTCCGGAAAGCGGAGTTTTTGCAACGACACTCACCGGGACTGACAATTCCTGTGGAAGATATATCTCGTCCCCCGCATATCTGACAGTAATTACAGTCTCTCCTACCGAATAAGTATAGATATGCCCATACTCGTCAGCCCATGCCACTTGCGGATTGGAACTGCTGTATTTCAACGGTTCCACTTTATTCGGATTATCTACCAAAATAATGTCTTCTTCTAGCAATTCTATGGAAAACTCCGTCTTGCCGTAGATAGAAAGACCGGGACTTTTACGCACCACATAGTGAGCCTCTGTCACTGCACTATACTTCTCTCCCACACGCGCCACTGCTTTCAAATCGGTTGTCTCCGAAATTTCGACAGGAGAAGCATAGGTTTTAACTGCAGCATTATTCTCAGCACGCAGACTGGAACCATCAGTAGTATACAGGATTGTAGCATCAGCTCCGGCTGTTATTGTCACACAGACCGGTGCATCAAACCGCCCCCCTGCCGGACTAAAAGTCGGCATTGCGACGCTGGATACCACATCAAGGTAAACCGGCTCGTATAAGCCCCGGGCGAGCCAACGGCCTGACCGCTGCCCGCCAGATAAGTCAGCTTCGTACCTTTGTCGAACAAAAGCGTCCACACTTTGCCGTTAAGCGTACGTGTCATCGCTGTCAACTCTGCATCATACGCCGTGCCGAAATTGTAGTACCCACCTGCATAATCGGGCTTGTCCGCCGTTGCACTCTTGGGCCAATCATAGCTCCACTCTGCCGCCAAAACACCGGGCGACATCAGTAACATGACAACAGCGAAAAACAAAAATCGGTAAACCTGTTTCATACTTAAATTGGTTATGGGAAAAAATAAATTAATCTCTCTGTCTTTTCAATTCGATTCCCCTTCTTGCGAAATCATACTTATTCCGTTCAAAAATATAAAATCAAAAACACATATCCAAATAATAATTACATTTTTTTGCAGCTTTATAAATATTAATTACATACTAAAAAATATTATGCACAAACTCAAAAACAATTCCATACTTCTCTCATCGAGAACTTCTATCTGTCAACACATACATAAAAACGACAGAGAGACCCATCCCGAAATGAGTCTCTCTGAAGATTATTGATAAAAAGAGTTATTGCCTACTTACTTGGTCAGTGGAGAATAATCGCGCGAATAGCGAAGCATTTGGTCAACATAGTTCTCCGTATAATCGATTGCTACATCTGTCAAATTTCCTGCTGCGTCAAATGTCGGCTTATATACCGGATTGACAAATCCCTTATAAGGGGCGATGTCAAGTTTGGCATAGCGGTCGAGCACTTCCTTATGAATGGCACGATTGACTTT
>USOC01000132.1 GCA_900556245.1 uncultured Prevotellaceae bacterium | reverse complement strand
CGGCTCGAAATCGGGCGCAAACCGGAAACCGTTTTCTCCGCAGAAGTTCTCCAGACGGATAGCCTGCGCTAACGAAAACAGGAAACCGTTGACAGCCAAAACACTGCCGGCTTCAAGATGCTCGGCAAGCCATTCTGTCGTTGTCGGATCGTTTCCGCCGTCCTCTTTATACATGACAACGCCGGAATCTTGCAATTCAAGCTCGGCCTGAAGAAAATAGCGGGAGTCTGTCCAAAGTCCGGCTTCAGAAAGGGTCACAACTGCCGTTCCGTTTGAACCGGTGAAGCCCGTCACCCAGTCTCGCAGTTTCCAGTGCGCACTCGTATATTCACTTTGATGCGGGTCGGTGCCGGGAATAATCACAGCATCTACGTGGTATTTGCGCATCTGTTCGCGCAAAGCCTCCAAATTTTTTACAGTCTCTTTCATGATGATATCATTTTTATGGTTTCCCGAAATCCGTCTTTTCAGCCGGCCGATTCCGGGGAAACACGAATTTATAATTTTATCTGCAAACGGTCCATCGAGAAGACAGCAGGAGTGTTCATGCCGAACTGGCCCGAATCGCTCGACGCCATCTGAATGTAAATGGATTTCAGACGGCCAGCAGCATTGAGCGACTCCAAGTTGACCATTGTCCAGTCTGTCGTCATTTTCCACTCGGATTCGGTCGCCGAACGATAGTCCGCCAAGTAGTATTCCACAGGAGCTGTCACTGCGCCTTTTTCCGTCACACCGTAGAACATCACCTTCATCCAGTCACCCTTTCCGAACTTCTTTGAGAACGGACTGCCGTTTTTCATCACATAATAGGCATAGGTGCTATTGTTGACGTAGACAGACTTGGCCTCAAACGTCAAATCTCCGGTGCATTTTATCTGCAAAGAAGCCGCATCGCCCGGCTCGCCGCCTTCCATCGTGTTCCAATAGGCCACCAGAAACGGGGTTCCCTTTCCGCCGACTCCGCCGGCAGCCATCGTCCCCCACATATGGTCAATCCAGTTTCCGGAAGAATAGTCTTCAGTATCCGCCGAACGGCTCGGACAGAATCCTTCCCAAAATGTTCCCCATTGACTCACTGTTGCCTTGTGCGAGAAACTGACTCCCTGACAGTCGATTGCCCCGTTCTCCGGATTCAGATAACCGCTCCAGACTCCCTGAGCATCATATTCGAGCTTCGTATTAACCAAATTGACTGTCACCGAAGTATCGGGCGCATTGTCGTCACAGGATGTGAATACAAACACAGACACAAGAGCCACTAAAAGAACAATGCTTTTGAATGTTGTTTTCATCTGATTTTTTTTATAGAGTTATATGTTTTGCCTGAATAGCTCTATCGAGAAAGACGGATGCCATTGATGCGAACTTTTCGGCGGATTCCGTCGTGCGATATTCGCAACAACCGCCTTTCGAGCAGACCTCATCAATTTCCGGGTGGCGCCGCAAATAGTCGCACAGGCTGTCCGCCACAATCGTTCCCTGCGTCACCACCTTCACGCCATCCGGCATATAACGGCGTATTTTCGGATAGAGCAACGGATAATGCGTGCAGCCGAGCACCACCGTATCGATTTCCCGATCTTGCGCAAAAAGACTGTCGATGTATTTCCGGACAAAATAGTCTGCGCCATCACCGGCCGATTCGCGGTATTCCACCAACGGCACCCACATCGGACAAGCCTGCCCGTAAGTGACAAAATCAGGATACATCTTCCGGATTTCCATCGGATAGCTCTCACTCTGAATCGTTCCCGTCGTTCCCAAGACACCCACTTTCCCGGTTTTCGTCATATCGCCAATCACCTCAACCGTCGGACGAATCACGCCAAGCACCCGCCTCGAAGGATCTATTTTCGGCAAATCATTCTGCTGGATAGTACGCAAAGCCTTTGCCGAAGCCGTATTACATGCTAAAATAACAAGCCGGCATCCACTTGCGAACAAATGGAGCACGGCTTGTAATGTAAATTCATAGACAATGTCAAACGAACGGCTGCCATAAGGTGCGCGCGCATTGTCGCCAAGATAAATATAGTCATAGCCGGGCATAGCCTTTCTGATTTCCGACAGGATAGTCAATCCCCCGTAACCGGAATCAAACACGCCGATAGCCCCCGGCCTAATCGTTTCTGCTGATTGCATCATCTTTCTTTCATCGCTTTTTGTGCGACATACAAAGATAGTGCAAGTCGAGGGGAGAAAAAAGAAGTTGGCTTCATTTTTTATCCCGAGACGAAGCCTGTCTTATCAAAAGATAGTGCAAGTCGAGGGGAGAAAAAAGAAGTTGGCTTCATTTTTTTATCCCGAGACGCAAAGTCTATCTGTGGCAAAATGGAACTATGACGTCAGAAACGACAGGCAAGTGATCGGACTTGCGCTTTTCCGATACAGGGACAAAAGTATTGGTCAGTTCCACTTTTCCTTTCGGCATCGAGAAAAGATAATCCAGCTTCATATTGTCTTCCGGAAACGTAATATCGGTATTTGTCAAGTCGTCCATCTCAGCCTTGATAAGACGGATAGCTTCGGCATCCGGGCCGTCATTGAAATCGCCGCCAAGAATTACAGGCATCGATTCGCCGCGGAGCCTGTCGAGCACTGTTTTAGCCTGAAGCGTCCGAGTTGAAGCATCTTTCCAATCGAAATGAGTCGCGGCAAAGACTATTTCTTTTTTCACGTGCAGTTCAAACACGCCTTTCATCAGCACGCGAGCCTCTACATTGAAAGGGTCAGGCAACTCAAAACGCTCCATCTTCACGCACGGATGCTTCGAAAGGATAGCAATGCCATAGTAACCCGGTCCAAAATTAATCGTACGCGCATAATAGCCGAACATTCCGGTCAAGCCCGCCAACTCGCTCACCATATTACGTCCGTTGATGTGCGGTGAAATACTGCGGTCAGTGTTTACATCCACCTCCTGCAAAGCCACAAAATCAGGATTCAAATCCTTGATTTGTTTTGCCAGTTCGTCAAGATCGGCCAATTCACCGAAACGGAGATTATAGGACATCACTCTCAACTTCTCCGGAGCAGCTGCCTCTTTGATCAGTTCGAATGCTCGCTCCAGACGGTTAGTCGTCACGAAATCGACATCGTGGTCAATACACCACTGCAAGTCTCCGTCGGAATCGACAGTCCAGACGTTAATCGGCATCCCCATCCGCTTGAACATCGACACCCACTCCGTATGTTTTCGGAACGTACTGATATGATAGTCCGGACCCGTACCTCCGATTTCCTTCAACACGTCAGGTGCTACCGAAGTAAGAAAAAATGTTGGCCTGCCGCTTTTGGCAACAAATCCGTCGAAGGCATTACGGGAAAACGAAATGTAGGTCATTCTGCTCTCAAGCCCTTTAGCTTTCAAAATCTACAATATTTTTGCAATCGCCAAAACCTCACGTGCCCTATTCTTATGAGGTTTCAATACCAGCACCAAATCGATTTTAAGACTCTTAGCCTTCTCCAGATAGGCGTCGAGCGTCGACAAGCGCTCTCCGTTCTTCAAGCGGCACTTCAACAATTTTTTTGACTTCCCGGTCTCAATGTCAAGACCGTTGATTGTCGGGTCATGGTTGACCACCAGCACATCGTCCGCCGTAATCCACACGTCGAACTCCGAAGCGTGACAGCCCACTGAGTCAGCCTTAACAAGTGCACGTATCGAATTTTGGGCAGAACCTTCCGCCTGCCAATACCCACGATGCGCCACCACTTTGGGCAACGCCGACACCATTCCTACACAAAGCAGCATAAAAGCCGCTAAAACTTTCATTCTCAATTTCATATTTAAATCATTTTTGATGTTTGTCATCTTCATATTCCTCTGTCACCCCCGCAGGCGTACAGACTATACGACATCGCTTTCCGTTGACCAGGCTCTCGTAGCACAAACTTTCCGCAGTCTCTTCCAACGGCTCAAAAAACCAGGAATAGACACCGCTCCAACTGTCCGTATCCCCTTTCTTGACAAAATGCCCGGAGATTAAATTATGATAGCATTTGGTCCAGGAATTGCCAATAAAAGCGTAATCATCTGATTTCAAAAGCGAATGACTTCCCAATCCGCATTCTAAGAGATAGGCAGCGGCATAGCATCCCGGCAATTTTTCCACAAACAGCCGGAAAGCCGGATACTCTCCGAATGCAAAACGATCCACTCCGGCAATCGGTGTCCATTTGGCGTAAAGCCCGCCGGGGGTAAACAAATCAGTCTCCCCGACCGACATCGACTGCATCCCATAGTAACGGCTCACTTTCACCGAATCTTCATTCATATAATAATGGCGCACATCCGCCTGTATGCTGTTTCCACAGACAGTATACGTCACATCTTCCACGGCAAACAGAAGAGTCGTCTCTATCGGATCGTACAGATAATTCCTTACCTTGACTGCCACAAGCTCCGCCTCAACGGCCATTCCCTCCAGAAGCGTCCGCCCGTCGGCCATAACATGGATATCGACTGTTTTTGCTGTCCGCGACACACCGTCAGCGGCAAGATGATTACCTCCGGTCCAACCGCGTCCTTCAAGCAAAAACGGTCCGATATTGTCGCTGTCCGCCTTATTGGCCACAACAGAATCGGCCATAACACGACTGAACGTGAACAACCGATTCGCCATAC
>USOC01000131.1 GCA_900556245.1 uncultured Prevotellaceae bacterium | reverse complement strand
CGCGACTGCATAGAGCGTGGCCGCACTCCGGAATTGGTAGTCGAACGCTATGAACGCGTGCTGAAGCCCATGCACAACAAATATATCGAGCCGGCAAAAAAATATGCCGACCTGATTATTCCGCAAGGTGGAAACAACACGGTCGCAATCAAACTGCTCAAAGAATATATCGAAGGTCGTATCAATGCCCACAAAAAGTGATTTTCAACGAATGACATTCAAAAAAGCGCTACAAAACATAACCGGAAAATTCGCAAAGCCGGTCGCAGCTTCGCCACTATCCGCCGTCGGCCAAGAAGGTTGTGACGATGGAAAAATGGTGCTACGCACAGAAAACCTGGTCAAAAAATACCGGCAACGCACTGTGGTCAACCACGTCTCCATCAACGTCACCCAAGGAGAAATTGTCGGCTTGCTCGGCCCTAACGGAGCTGGGAAGACCACCACATTCTATATGACTACAGGGCTGATTGCCCCCTACGAAGGACAAATATTCCTTAACGATATGGATATCACGAAATTTCCGGTCTACAAAAGAGCGCAATGCGGCATCGGATATCTTGCACAGGAAGCCTCTGTCTTCCGCAAGCTCAGCGTAGAAAACAACATCAAGGCTGTACTGGAAATGACTGACACGTCCAAGGAATACCAAGCAGAAAAACTCGAAAGCCTGATTGCCGAATTTCGCTTGCAGAAAGTAAGAAAGAACCTTGGCATACAACTGTCGGGAGGAGAGCGGCGTCGCACGGAAATAGCCAGATGTCTGGCCATCAACCCGAAATTCATTATGCTCGACGAGCCATTTGCAGGAGTCGACCCCATAGCGGTGGAAGACATACAGTACATCGTCTACAAATTGAAAGAGAAGAACATCGGCATCCTTATTACCGACCACAACGCTCCGGAGACGCTGAGTATCACCGACCGAGCCTACCTGCTCTTCGAAGGAAAAATCCTGTTTCAAGGCACGTCGGAAGAACTGGCAGAAAATCCGACAGTCAGGGAAAAATACCTTGGCCGTAATTTTGTATTCAGAAGAAAAAATTTTGACTAAATAACGCTACATCATGAACAAATTCGTCTCATCATTGCTCGGCTCTTTTGCCGGAACATGGATAGCATTCTTCGTATTCGGAGTGTTTATCTTCTTTTTTGGAATTGCCGCCATATCGTCGATGTCCTTTTCTTCTGCAATTCCAAAAGTAGAATCAAATTCCATCTTGTGCATCAACCTGACCGGAACAATAAAGGACAAACCCGACAACAAAACGCTGAGTGAATTGGTGAATGAAAACTGGCAGGTCTCTGAAAATCTGCACGATATACTTATAGCAATCGACCATGCAGAAACAAATGACAACATCGAAGGAATCTACCTCAACTGCGGTTCAGTCGACACTGGCATCGCCACAGCTTCCGCTATCCGCAATGCCCTCTCCGACTTTAAAAAGAAATCAGGCAAATGGGTCTATGCATACGGACATGGATTTTCTCAAAAAGACTATTATATCGCATCCGTTGCCGACAGCATATTTATGAATCCGTCCGGATCGCTTGACATTCACGGACTGACAAGCACGACAATGTTTTTCAAAGGAGCACTCGACAAACTCGGA
Organism: uncultured Prevotellaceae bacterium; assembly: GCA_900556245.1. Lineage (GTDB taxonomy): Bacteria > Bacteroidota > Bacteroidia > Bacteroidales > Muribaculaceae > Limisoma. The sequence continues at coordinate 3,023 of USOC01000131.1, read as the reverse complement.
ATAGAGATGCAGATTATTCGCGTCGGAACCTATAAAAGCGCTGTCGAACCATTTATGCTAACTTCGATGAGCGAGGCAAGCAAGCTACAGACCCAGACCTACATCGACAATATTTGGAACGAAATGTGCAACGCGATTGCAAAATCACGAAAAATCGACTCAAAAACAATCGTAGACTTTGCCGACAGCCTGTCCTCTTTCAAACTTCCGGAAATAGCGCTAAATGCAAAACTCATCGACGGCGTCTGCTACCAGCATGAATTTGACGAAAAAATGAAAGAACTCTCCGGTATCAGCCAATCAGATGACCTGCGCTTGGTTTCTGCCAATACTATGGCAAATACGCCAGGCGAAACAAACACCTCAAACAGGGAAATAGCCGTACTATTTGCCGAAGGTGAAATAAACATGACAGGCGACAGCCACTCAATCAACGCCGATGACATCGTTCCGCAAATCATTGAATTGGCCGACAATGATGAAGTAAAAGGATTGGTACTTCGCGTAAACTCCCCCGGAGGCAGCGCATACGCTTCCGAACAAATATGGGAAGCTTTGGAGTACTTTAAGAGCAAGAACAAGCCGTTGGCTGTGGCAATGGGCGACTATGCAGCATCCGGAGGTTACTACATATCCTGTGGAGCCGACTGTATTTTTGCAGAGCCAACGACAATCACCGGTTCAATCGGCATCTACGGAATGATTCCATCTGCCAAAAAGCTGATGAATGAAACAATCGGCATAACAACAGATTATGTAACAACGACTCCGAACGCCAACATTTCGCTCTTCGAGCCTCTTACCCCGAATCAAATGGCGGCAATTCAAGCGAACGTCAACAAAGGTTATGAACTCTTTACCCGCCGTTGCGCCCAAGGAAGGGACGTTTCTGTCGATTCAATCAAGGCCATAGCCGAAGGACGTGTCTGGGACGGCAAAAACGCCCTCAAGATAGGGCTTGTCGACCAATTCGGAGGCATCGACGATGCTGTCAAATGGGTCGCCAATAAGGCAAAACTCGGCAGCGACTTCCGAACCGCCTACTATCCTGAATACACAATGGATTTCTTGAACATGATTTACAGTTCATTCGAAGTTTCTGTAAAGAACGGACTGTTACAATACAATCAATGGGCAGAATATGTTATGCAGGTACAGCAACTCCTGAACAAAGACAAACTGCAATGTAGAATGGAAAATATCCACATCAACTAAATGAGCAGCACAGCCGACATAGCAAAAATCTCTAAAACTATTGTCCTCACTCCGTTGTCCTATCTCTACGGAGCGGTGGCCTATGTCCGCAACAAACTCTTTGATTGGAACATCCTGAAATCGGAAAAATTTTCAATCCCCGTTGTTTCCGTAGGCAATATAGCTGTCGGTGGCACCGGGAAAACGCCTCACACGGAGTATATCATCTCCCTGTTGCGCAATTCACACACCATTGGCATACTAAGTCGTGGATACAAACGGAAAACCAGCGGATTTGTCATGGCTTCTGCACACTCCACTCCAAACGACATCGGAGATGAACCCTACCAAATCTACCAGAAGTTTGGCAAAACGGTCTCCGTTGCTGTGTGTGAAAAACGCGTAGAAGGTATCCGGCAAATGTTGAAAATCCATCCGGAAATAAATCTGATTCTCCTCGACGATGCCTTTCAGCACCGCTATGTCAAACCATCGCTGTCGATAGTTCTGACAGAATACAACCGTCCTTTCTTTTCAGACCGGCTTTTACCCCTTGGCCGATTAAGAGAAAGCCCTCAATCTGTCAGAGAAAGAGCAGACTTTGTCATCGTTACAAAGTGCAGCGACCAAGTTAAGCCGGTTGATTTTCGCCTGATGAAAAAACAGCTGGATTTATTCCCCTACCAGCATTTGTTCTTCAGCAAGTTCCGTTATGACAGTTTAGTTCCGGTTTTTCGGGAATCTTCACGCTACATTCCCATGCTCGAAATACTGACCTCGAAAGATGTCATTCTGACCGTAACAGGGATTGCCAACCCACTGCCGCTCATCAAATATCTGAAAGGATACTGCGCAAAAGTGAAGATAATGCAGTTCCCCGACCATCATGACTTCACGAGAACGGACTTCGACGACATCCAAGCAGCTTACGACAGTTTGAAAGGTCGATATAAAATAATCATGACGACCGAGAAAGACGCTGTCAGAATCATAACCAACCCTTATTTTCCGGATGCGTTAAAACAGCACATTTTCTATCAGCCAATCAATGTCGAATTTATAGAATCAAAAGACGACTTCGACATTGAGCTGAAAAGCGCATTGAAAAAAAGCATTTAATTATTTTATTTCTATTAAATCACAATCGTTATGCTCGAAAAAATTAAAGAAACGGCAGCTTTCATCAAATCGAAAGTAAACGAAATCCCAACGACCGCCATCATCCTTGGCACCGGTCTTGGCGAACTGGTGAACCACATTGACATCACAGACGAACTCGACTACAAAACAATTCCTAACTTCCCGGTTTCGACAGTGGAGGGACATAGCGGGAAACTAATTTTCGGAAACCTCGGCAACAAACGCGTTATGGCCATGCAGGGACGTTTCCACTTCTACGAAGGCTATAACATGCAGCAAGTGACATTCCCCGTACGCGTCATGAAGGCATTGGGCGTAAACACATTGTTTGTATCAAACGCAGCTGGAGGCATGAACCCGGAATTTAAAATCGGTGATATCATGATTATCACCGACCACGTCAATCTCTTCCCGGAACATCCGCTCCGCGGCAAGAACTACGACGAACTCGGACCCCGCTTCCCGGATATGGGAGAACCTTACTCCAAACGACTGATTGCTGACGCAAAAAAGGTAGCAGCCGAACAAGGAATCAAAGTGCAACAAGGTGTCTATATCGGCACACAAGGCCCAACTTTTGAAACTCCGGCAGAATACCGCTATTTCCGCGCAATCGGAGGCGACGCTGTCGGCATGAGCACCGTCCCTGAGGTGATTGTTGCGCGTCATGGTGGGATGGATGTGTTTGC
>USOC01000130.1 GCA_900556245.1 uncultured Prevotellaceae bacterium | reverse complement strand
TCCTCCTTCTTTGGCGGCCTCTCGATTGGAGAGTCGGGGGGGACGCGGGTTTCTGTAGCGGAACAGCAGGACGGATGCCAACAAGGCAACGTGGTAGACTATGACAGAAAGCAGAATGCTGTCGGTGCGGAGAAAATAAAAGAGCGGAATGGACAGCGCCAATCCTCCGACAGCTCCAGAAAGAGAGGCGTTGGCAAGTTGCCTCATTTTTTCGACGCCTTGCAATATTGCCAGTTCGCAGTGGGTGATGCCGCTGAAAAGCAGGGCGGAAGCCAGAATAATGAAGTCCCATATGTGTCGGCTGTTTCCAAACGACCATTGGCTTAATGCCGGAGCCAATGCCATTGTGGTAATTGCTCCGAAAAGACCGATGAACCAGCCCCAGCGTCTGACGACTGAGACTATGCGGCCTAGGCGATGCGAGTCGCCCGACTCGGAGGCGATTGCAATGTCGCGGACACTGCTGGTGCGTATTCCCAGAGAGGTTGCCGAGCGCAGCATGTCGATGGACGTGTTATATAGGCTGAACAGTCCGAACCCAACCGGGCCAATCCATAAGGCTACCAGCTTGTTAAGCACTATAGAGCAAATATTGCTTGCCACCTGCACGCCTCCAAACACTTTGATGGCACGCAGAATGGTCGATGATATGTTTTCACGTCTTCCGCTCACTTCACGTCGATGGAATATATGTTGAAAGCGACACCGCGGGCTCCGAATCCGGCTTTCATGCGAATGAGGTTCTCGTTGAGGTAACGGCCTCCGTCTTCATTAGAGGTCCCGAAATCGAAATAGCGGTAGTTTTGGCAATATTCAGTAATCAGCTTATTGAAAAGGAATGCCAATGCACCGCATTCGCTTCCAAGGGGAGTGGCTGAAGAGTATTGTACGTGGGCAACATCGTTGGAGTAGAACACAACCGCTCCGGCGACAGGCTCGTTTTCAATGTGTGCCATATAGAGGCGAATGTTTTCGGGGAACAGGGCTTGAAGCTGTTCGATTTCTTCCAAGGTATGCACGGGGGTCGCATTGTATTTCTCTCGAAGATTGTCGGAAAGAATTTTCCAGAATGCCGCCATATCGTTGTCAGGCTTCACTTTCACCTTTTTTTGTTCAGCCAGTTCGAGAGTCCGTCTGACCCGTCTGTCGGAGCGGGCAAGAGAATTGCCCTGTACAATCACCGACGACATATTGGTGGCAGTGATTTGCGCACCGTTGCGAAACAGGGCATAGATGTCTTCATCAGCCGGGTAGCGGTGGTAGATGTAGGGAACGGCTTTGTAGACCAGTCGGCGGATTCCTTCTTGTCGCAGAAAGTTCATCATTGCGTCGAACACCCCCATCATCGTCACCGCATTGAAATGTCGTGTGGGAGTGAGCCATCCGCCGTAGGTGAGGCCCTGATGGGAATGGAGCGTATCGCCGGAGCGGTTTGCCGGCAGAACGGCAACCAGTTTGCCTTTGTCGTTGAATGCCATCAGCGAGCAGTCAGCAAAGCGGTCTGCATGGTAGTCCATATAGTTGCGGAAGTGGAGAAATGTGGCGTTTTTTGTGTTCGCTACAAATTCGTCCCAGATGCGCTTGTCTGATGCCGAGTATTTTCTAATTTCCATTTTTAATTCGTTCGTCTTATTTCAGCCACTGCTGTGGGTCGAGTTTTGTGCTGCCTTTGCGTATTTGGAAGTGTAGCTGCGAGTGATTTTCATCGTTTACGTCGGCAAAAAGAGTGCCTAATGCCTGACCGGCATTCACACTGTCGCCTTTCTTCACGACAATGGTTTTCAGCCCGGCATATACGCTCATGTAGTTGCCATGCTTGACGATGACTACGTAGTTGTATTCATTGTTGACCTGATAGATGTAGGATACCGTCCCGTTGAATACCGAACGGACAGTAGCTTCTGCATCGGCTTCGATTTCTATGCCCGGATTGTCGGTCGTGACGTATTCCAGAACCGGGTGTTTGTGCTTGCCGAAAGGCTTCACGACCCGATAGCTGCCTGATACCGGAGCGGGGAGTTTCCCCTTGTTCGATTCAAAACTGCCGTTCAGTCGTACGATGTCTTCGTCAATGTCCGGCGAATTTCTTCGTTTTTCCTCTTCTTCACGCGCTTTTTTACGTTCTTTTTCGAGACGTTCCTGCTCTTTTCGAAGTTCTTCCTGTTGCCGTTCGAGCTCTTTTTGCCGGCGTTTCAGTTCTTCTTTGCGTTTTTTCTCGGCTTCGCGTCGCTGTTGCTCTTTGTTTTTCCGCAGTTCTTCCTCACGCTTTTCCTGTTCTTTGCGGATTCTTTCCTCTTCTTTCTTTCGCGCTTCTTCTGCTTTTCGCGCTTTTTCGGCTTCTTCAGCCCGGCGGCGTTCGGCTTCGATGCGGGCTTTCTCAGCAGCCTTGCGCTCTTCTTCTTCAATCAGCCGGTTCAATTCCCGGTCAAGTTCGTCGAGTTTGCGTTGTTGCTGTTTCAGGACTTGTTCAAGATCAGACTGCTCGGCTTTCAATCCTGCAATCATTCTGCTCTGTTCTCCTTTTTTACGTTCGAGAGCAAGACGCGTATTGTTGATGGTGCTGTATGCCTTGTTTTTTTCTTCCTGTAGGGCGATGAGGCTTTCTTTCTGTTTGTCGAGTTCTTCCATCGCCGCTTTGATTTGCTCGGATTGTCCGTCGCGCCAGCGGGCAAACTCTTTCAGATAGCGCATGCGTCGATATGCCTGGTGAAATGTCTCCGAGGAGAATACGAACATCAGTTTGTTGGCCGACACACGGTGGCTTCTCATCTTTTTGACAGCATTCAGATAGTTTGCCCTGAGCTTTTTCAGCGCCGAGTCCTGCAAGGCTATCTCTTTGTTTACCCCTTCTATTTTGATGTTTATTTCGGCAATCTGCTTGCTCAGGTCGTTGATGGTACGTTGCTTTTCCTTGATTTCCGCTGTTGTTCGGTTGAGGTCGTTGAGAGACTTTACTGTCTTGTTCTTATTTTGCTTTATTTTTTGGGAAGTTTTGTTGATTTCCTGCTGTGCGTCCTGCTTTTTTTGTTTGATTTCGTTCATGGCAGGTTGTTGCGCAATTCCGAGAAACGCGCAAGCAATCAGCAGTATGCAGATAATCCGTCGAGTCATGGACTTATTGTTTTGTCAGTGAATGGATGATGTCGTCAAACGAAAGGCGTCTTGCTCCTTTCGGAATGTTGATTGTATCGGTAAGGCCGCTGTCCCATCGAATTCCTTTGCCCAGGTCAAGAATAAAGGTCACCGGTGTTCCTGCAAATGCCATTTCTGCCTGTATTTCTGTCGCAAAATGTCCTTTGTCGGTTTCTTTGTATGATTTGAAAACAAGGCTGTAGAGTTTGCCGTTTTTCAAATCGATGGTGAATTCCCGGATGTTGTTTCCCATCATGTCGAAGAAATAGGTAAATGCATCGGGGGTTTCTTTGGGAAGCAGTACCCACATGTTTTCTTCGTAGCAAGCCGAGACATGGAACAGATTGCTGTTATCCGGACAGACAGCTCCGGTTTGCAAGTCGAACGGGCGGGCCAGAAGCAAGTTTTGGAGCGCATCGACAGTAATTCCCAATCCGAGGAATTTTCCGATTGATTCTTTCATAAAGCATCCGTGATATTTGTCGACAATGGTCACGGAATCGCCTTCAATCAACATTTTTCCCATTTCGATGCCTAAAAACGGACGGATGGAGAAAGAAACGGATTTCCCTTTAATCATTCTCAATTGTACACCGGATTTAATTTTAGATCCCGCTTCAATGGTCATATTTCCCGTAGCCGAGAAGTCGGCCCAGTCTTTGTTGGCTTCAGCGACTGTCATCGGGTTGTAGCGTAATTCGGACCAGTCGTCGACAATGTCGACGACGACAGTGTCGATATCCGTCAAGCCGGTCGTCGCCACTTGCTTCGCATTTGACTTGCAGGAGGCCAGCGAGAGTATGGCGCCCGCAATGCCCGCGACGTAGAGAAGCAGTCTATTCATAGAAATAGGTTTTGTTTTCAACTTTCTTTTTGAGCAAATCCGAATCGGGTTTGTCTTTCAGAGCCTTTTCCCATTGTTCCAAAGCCTCTTCCGGCCTGCCCAACATGAAGAGAATATCGCCGTAGTGTTCATAGAGTTCGCCGTTGTTACCGGTCGTGTCGCGCAATTCGACGGCTTTTTCGATATACTCGAGAGCTGTTTTATAGTCGCGTTTTATGAACATAATCCATGCGTAGGTGTCGAGACATGACGTGTTGTCCGGCTCTAATTCTATAGATAATGCCGACATTTCTTCCGCCCATTGGAGCGTTTGCCGGTCATCGGGTTTGCTGAGAATCAGGAAGTAGGCATAGTTGTTGAGCGACAATGCGCTCTCCGGATTGATTTCCAGAGCCTTGTCGTAGCATTCGAATACTTTTGCGGTGTCGCCCACTTGGTGATAGCTTTCTGCAAGCGAGGTGTAGATCTCCGATTACTCCAATTCATTAAAAAAAATAATTCTTGAAGCAATCATGAATATACCAACAATTGGAGCGTATTTAGCATCAATAGGTAAAACAGGAAATATTCTTTCAAGAACTTTGATTTATAAAAATCTGGCAGAAATTATTGAAACAAAGCCGTGGATAGGATATGGATATGGAACCGCTATTGTTTCAAGATATT
>USOC01000129.1 GCA_900556245.1 uncultured Prevotellaceae bacterium | reverse complement strand
GGTGCTGATGCCTGCCGGAAACTCTTCGTTTACCGTAGGCGACAGTCCGATTATGTTTTTTGACGATGGAGGAAAGGAAGGGAAGATTTCCGAGAATTTCCAAGGAACTGTTGTGTTTAGGCCGGCAACGTCAGGCAAGAAAGTGATGATCGATTTCACGAAAGTCACGCTGTTTGAAAGTTCCAATAAAAATGAGATACTGAACGTCTACAACGGATCAGAGGCCTATCCCTCCAATCTGATTTGCCGTATCCGGAGCGGCAAGCCCGAACTGGTGCGATCGAGTGCATCCGACGGTGCTTTGACCGTGACACTCGCATGTGATACCGGATTCCCAAAAGACGGTTTTGAGGCGACTGTCAGCCAATTCATTCCGCAAGCTATGCGTGTTGAAACTATTGCTGTAGCGCAAAACCAACTTGGCACAGTTTGTGCCGGTGATGTCGAGAAGCCGGTAATGTCAATAAAAATTCGTACAGCCGACACCGAACCGGCATTGACTGCTTCGAAGTTTGTCTTTACGGCCAACGGAACTCATGCGCAAGTAGCAAAGGCTTCCCTGTTCCGCACAGGTCGTTCGTCGGAATTTTCCGCCAGTGAGAAGATTGGCGAAGTGGCTGTGACTGCTGATGATTTTACGATTGTGGCAACGACGCCCGTTGCGCTGACTGAAGGCGACAACTATTTTTGGCTGGCGTATGACGTTGCCGGATCGGTGGTCAATGGAGCAAAGATAGATGCAAAGATTCAGTCGATTACATTGTCCGATGGAGATCACGCGGTAGAAGCCGGTGATCCCGCGGGTGAAATAATTGTGGAAAATACGGTCGTTTCAAAAGTCGGAACTGTCGAAAAAACCATTTATGGAACGTGGAAATTCGTCAGTGAAAAAAATCCGCTTTCTTCCTACAACGGATATAATCCGGTAGAGGGAGACCAGATGACGACGTTCGTCCCCGGAACGAAAGGAATGATGGACGAACTCGACATTCAGTCGGTTGCGCTCTATTACTCAAACAACTCATGGGCTACTAAAGCCAAATTTGAGGTTTATAGCGGCAAAGGAAAATCCGGTGAGTTGCTATGGTCGCTTACTGATGTGGCGGATAAGGATAAAGGACCGGGTCGCATCTTGCGTTCGAAGTCGGCCGACGGAGCCTTGACTGTCGTGTTTGATGCAAAAACGACCTCATCATCCTATACGGCAAAAGGCTGGGAAGCAGAGGTGCGTGAGTATAAGTCAAAGCCGATGGTCGTAGAGGCGGTTGCTGTTACGCAAGCCGGACAAGGGACGTTGAAGCCCGGTACGAAAAATCAGGAAATTATAGGGTTTAATGTGCTCGCCTCCGGCGATTTGGACGCTCCTACAGTGAGTGAGGTAAAAATCAACCTGAAAGAGAGCAAGCATGCGGTAGAAAAAGTATTACTTTATTATTCCGGTGCAAAAAATGAAGTAGCGAAAGAATCTCCTGTGGCCACTGCTGCTGTTTCCGGAGAAACGGCACAGGTAACGCTGACATTGACAGAGCCTTTGCGTCTTCAAGAGGGTGACAACCATTTCTGGATAGCCTACGATTTGAGCGAGGTCGCAGCTGTAGATACGCAGATTGATGCCGCATTGGAGTCGGTCAAAGTCGATAGTCAGACTATTGTGCCTGAGCAGGGAGATCCTGAAGGCTTCTGCACGGTGAAGAATCTCTTCCTGATGCAAAGTGGAGAGAACGGTGAAGTAGTAGTAGGCGAAAGCTCTCTGATGTTCTACGATACCGGAGGTCCTGGCGGCAAAACTCCGAAAGGATTTAAGGGAACAGTCACTTTTGTGCCGAAGGATGCGGGAAAAGCAATCAGAATGTCGTTCCGCCAGTGGAAACCGAACGGAAACTATGACAAGATGCAAATTTACTATGGAGGCGAAGCAACGTCGACCGAAGATGTGAAGTTGCAGGCACAAGACGCCTTGCCTGCGGATGTCGTGTCGAAATCGGCAGACGGAAAGCTGACTGTCAAGTTTACGTCTCCATCCTATTCCTATCAGTCGGACGGTTGGGAGATTGAAGTGAGCCAATATGAGTTGCAGCCTCTTCAGGTTGCAGCTGTTGCAGCTGTTGCAGTCGCTCCGGAGAAAGTGATGCGAGGCATGACAGACGTGGCGATGCTTGATGTAGCCGTGACAGTCTCCGGCGACAAAGGCGAACTTGATTTGACCTCAGTCAAAGTTTCGGCCGATGGAACGAAAGACGGAGCATTGGCAGGTATGTCAGTGTTTGCAACGGGGCAGGAGACTGCATTCAGCCCGGTAGACCGTATCATGCAATCCTCGGAAGCACCATACGAGTTGTCGGGATCTTACAAAATAACACAAGCCGGAGTCTATCATTTCTGGGTCACTTATGATGTGGCTTCTGAAGCCGGCATTTTCGATGCGCTGGCAGCATCATTGAATGAGTTGTCGGTTTCCGGAGCAACCTTAAGTCCGGCTGAGGCAGTCAAGGCTGAGACTAAAGTGCAGAAGGGTGTCAGCGGAACGTTGACTGTCGGAGAGAACTGTGAATATGTCACAATTCAGTCGGCAATTGATGCTATCAAAGGCGGTATCGACGGGCCTGTGACTATCCGGGTAAAGCCTGGTTCATACGAAGAGATTGTGACTGTTCCTGAGATTCCCGGAGCATCGCAGGTCAATGCGATTTGCCTGCAGTCGGAAACGGGAAAGCGCGAAGATGTTGTGATATTCAGCAATTATTATGCAGAACCGCCTTATTCTGATGACAAAATGAGCGCTGAATACGGAGTTGTTACGTTTGACGGGGTTGATTATTTCACACTCAAGGATGTTTCGGTGACTACGACCGATCTTAATTATCCGTCGGTTGTCCATTTCCGCAATCAGAGCCGTCACGTGACTGTCGACAACTGTCATGTCTATGCAGAGCGTTCCGAGTCGGCAAGTGCGGCGGAGGACATTCGTCTGATCTCTCAGTATGCCAAAAATGAGCCGAATTGTAACAATGATTTTCCGACTGTGCGCAACTGTCTGATAGATGGCGGATATATGGGAGTTGTCATTCAAGGGACTTCTTTTGTCCGTCTGCCCAAGCAGTGTGGTGCCGTTGTCGAAAACAACACGTTCCGCAACCAAGGTTCCAAGGCGCTGTATTCAACGTCGCGTGAGCGCGACATGGTGATTCGCGGCAATGTGATTGAGAACACCACGACGACCAAGTCGGGTTTCTATGCCATTGATATTGAAACGTCTGAAAATCTTCTTCTGGAGGCCAATTCAATCTATCTGGCTACTGAAAAAGATGCTACGGCTATCAATGTGCGCGGTATTGCGGGGACAGAAGAGAAACCTGGTCGTATCGTCAACAACGAAGTGGCGGTGGTATGCGCCGACGCTACTTCTGCCGGTATCAAACTGTCGTCGGCTTCGTCCAATGTCGATATCGCCTACAATACTGTGTTGATGACTAAGGCGGCTTCCGCCCAAAGTGGGCAGGGAGTGGCATTGTGGCTCAACAACACGACTACAGCCGTGACTGTACGCAACAACCTTCTGATGGAGAAGGAGGGAGGCTATGTCTATCGGTTCTATCGCGACAACTGCTATGAGGGAGTCGCTTTCTCCAATAATATGCTATATACAACCGGCAAGGAATTTGCCAAGTCCAATCCTACGGTGTTTGCCTCGTTTGCCGACTGGACTGCCGCTTCGGGAGAAAAAGACAGCCGGAATGAAGAAGTGAATTTTTATTCATCCACGATACTGTTCCCGACAGAAGCGGGCAATCTTAATCATGCGATGCAGCTGGCTTATGCGTCGACAGACAAAGACGGAAATCTACGAGACGGCAATAATCCGACAATCGGAGCTTATGAATACAGCGCATCGGCTGATGCTCCGGTCTATGCAGAGGGATATCCTTCGTTTGGCGGGATTACGAATGTGAAGGCTGTTGCGACCCTGTGCTCAACTTCCAACGCTACGGCATTTACGCTTTTGCGCCCGACTTCAGAAGCTGTTCCGACTTCGGAAGAAGTGCTTGCCTCACCGCAAATGACGGAATTGAGAAAAGGTAAAACGCCGCAACTTTCGCTAGGCGGTCTTTCGCGTCAGACTGAATACAAGTTGTATTCCGTATTGATGAGCCTGAATGGGCTTGGTGTATCAGAAGTGATTGCGTCCGAGCCGTTTGCGACGACTTATGACCCGACGGAAATGTCTACTTTTGAAGAAGTGTCACTTTCAGATGCCGGCTTTACTGATGGAACGGCATCCTTCACAGGCTTCTCTGTGGAAACAATTGACGATGCCGTAGTGGAAGGAGTGAAGGCAGCCAAGGTGGGTAACGGAGCGTCAATTACGCTGACAAATACAGACAAGGGGTTGACGCTGACCGGGTTCTTCCTGAAATCGGATGCTGAGTTGTCGCTCAGTGTCTATGCCGGAAACGGAGATAAAACGGACTATTCCGTACCGTCGACAGGCAATGTCTGGTCATTTGTCAATCTGAAGGACAAAGGAGCTGTCGCAAAATTGGATATGGCTACGGCAGGCAATGCCTTGATTGACAACTTCTCCGGACAACCGTTGAAACTGACGGTCAGCACTTCTGCAAGCGAACTGGTCGTTGAAGAAGGAGTAGAGACAGTTATCTCTGCTGAGCCCTCCGGA
>USOC01000128.1 GCA_900556245.1 uncultured Prevotellaceae bacterium | reverse complement strand
GCCGCAACGAGCCGTCACACGGCTTTCCCCTTCAATCAGGGGCGTCACAACGCCATCTGCTGAAATTTCGGCGCATCCGCCTTCGATTGCCCAATCTACGGTATATGAATCCGAGCAGTCGATGCCATACTGGTCAGTCAGCACAACTTCCATCTTCTTTGGCTCACCAACGTAAGCCACAACTTCCGATCCACCGGCAACCGTCATTTCTACAGGATAAGGATTATCGTAGCGCGCTGTGCCATAGACTTCCAACTCGTCGATACAAGAGCCGTAGATATTAGCTCGCTTCTCACAGAAGATTCTGACATAACGACCGACTGCCGGAGCAAACTTATGGCTGAGCAGACTGCCCGAAGCGTTCGAAAATTCGCCAAGCGAAGTCCAATTATCCTCATCAGTCGACACTTCAATCCGATAAAGTGTCGAATAAGCGCCTGCATTCCAATGCAAATCGACGCGGTTCAACACGTAATCCGCCCCTAAGTCGACAGTCACGCTCTGCTTATCCTCGAAAGCACTGCCCCAACGGGTCGACAGGTCGCCGTCATTGACGTTCTCCGGAACGGTCTGCGCATTTTCAAAACTTGTAGCGTAGGCTCGCTTTCCAAGAGCAAGATTGACATCAGAAAAATCTCCTACAGAAACTGTTGCAGAAGCCCGCACATCGCCATTGGCTGCCACAACTTCATAGATGCCCTTGCGTGCAGCCGTAAAGACATTCTCTTTCATCAAGTCGGGTGCTGAAGGACAGGAAAATACGAATCCGTCTCCGCCACAAGGCGTGGAGAACTGATCGAAAGCCTCTAACGTGAATGTTTGCGTCTCGCCCAATGCAAGCGCTGCTTTCCGCGGATAGACAGACGCACTGCGTGGACGCACCTGCTCTTCTACGACAAACTCCCTGCTTGCCGTCTTTCCGGAAGCGGCTACAGTCACAGTCTTACGTCCATAGCCGGCCGGACAATACGTACCGTCGGGCGCTATAGTGCCGTCGCCGGAAGCCACAATCCATTCCACATCAGCCAGATCCGTCTTTTCTCCACGACCGTTGTAGCCCACCGCCTTCAGAACGACAGGCGTGCCTTCTTTCAGCAAGTCGGAGGGTGATTCTATCGCGATGCCCATCAAGTCCGCAGGATTCTTTTCCGGATCGATTCCAAATACCTCCAGCTCCCAAATTGAATAGCCGTAGGATGTGGCGCGGCCTTTTCCGGAAATGCGGATATGCCGGGCTTCGCGTCCTATTTCTACAGTTTCCTCTCCTCCGTTTCCATTGCAATCTGCCGCCTCTTGCCAAACTTTGCCGTCATCGGATATTTCCACGGTGTAGCGAGTGGCATATGCCGCCTCCCAATGGATGCAAACCGAATTGACAAAAACGCGTTTCCCCAAATCGACAGCCATCCATTCATCGTCGGCCGGCCTGCTGCTCCAACGAGTCGACAAGTCGCCGTCGGTCGCAAACTTCGCCAAGAGTCCGACATTCTCTTCCGAACTGGCTGTGACAGTTTTGCGAAGTGCCAGATTGTCCATTTGCGGAGTCATGTAAATTTCGCGGCTATAGACTTTGCGGTCGGCCGTCGTGGCCGTCACCCGATAGACGCCCACTTCCTGACAATTCAATATTGAATCGTTTTTCAGCGTCTTTCCTTCTTTTTCAATCTTCCAGGTGCGCGCCATCGGATAGGCATCGCCGTATTGGTCGCTTAATTCAAGAGAGAAAACGATAGTCTGACCGGCCATGGCATAACCTGTCTCCGGAACTATCCCGGCTTTCGCGACGACCGGCTTCGGCCCGACACGAAGAACAAACACATCCTTTTTACCTTCGCACGAAGCCGTCACCTCACAACGCTCCGTCTCTTGACTGCCGGCAAGAAAAACGCCGTCAGCAGAAATTGTTCCCCCTTCCCCGGCAACATTCCACTCAATACTTTTATCCGGCATGGTTGCGCCATATTGGTCAAGAGCGACAGCCTCCAACGACAACGAAGCACCCGGCTCAACCGTCCGAAACTCCGGCGCGGAAATTTTCACCGACGCAATGGAGGGCTCGTCGCGGTAGACCGTCAGCCGACGGGCAGGTGCAACAAAGGATTCCACTTTCGTTTCTCCACGGCTGAAAGTGACTGTTCGCTCCGTTGATTCAGGATTGTAAACCACATAGGTATAGACACCGGCTGCATCTCGGAATGCCGACGAAGTAGGCAAATCTGCATGGATTCCGAAGTCTCGGTCACCATAGGTGCGGTGGGAATGGGTCACGAAATAAGTGATGCCGTTGGTATCTGTCGACCGGGCTACATTGGTGCCCGCCTCCCACATTTCGTCGAACACCTTGGCCGCCTGGTCGGGATCAAACCGTTGCAGATAGGACAACACGACATTGCCAAGACCCGACTCCTTGCTAAGCGCCGCTCCGGCGAAGTCGGGATCCGTCTCCCATCCGGAAATTTCCTTGCCTGCCCACATCTGCTCATAGTCCCATTTTGCAAACGCCAAATCCTCGCTCAAATAGTCGAGACATGGAGAAATGGGCATCCATTGGATAGAGTGCATCCACACGGGGTCACCGGAAAACCATGTCCACCAGCCGATTCCGGCGGCTGTCAGATTGCTGTTGTATGGCTTCTTGTATAAATCACGGTTGATATTCTCGCGGTCTCGGTCGAACCAGTATTCCGCAACACCTTTCGACTCCGTTACCCAGCCAAAGATGGCTGTATCTCGCATTTCTTTGTCTCCTAAAGCGACGCCAAGAAGGTACATACCTCCCCATCCCTGCATCGCCTCAGAGGTCGATTCCTGTCCGTTGCCGTTTCCCGTGTTGCCCAAGCCTCCGGCATAGGAATGTCCCGACCAGGGGCAAAATGTACGGAAAAGCGGGAAACGCTTGTCGTTGCGGTCCCAGTTGGCATAGTCTTTCGCAATCAGACGCAGCATATCGCCGTATTTTGCACGAAAATCGTCGTCACACAAAGCAAGCAATGCTCCTGCATAGGTGAAATATCCGTAATGGAAGTGATGGTCGTTGAAAGTGTCACTGTCATAACTCGTGTCATAACCGACCAAAGCCCCCCAACGGTTATAGCGGGCGAAAAAATACGACTGTTCGCCGGGGGTGTAGGTCAGCCAGTTTTCCATGACGTCACGCAAACGCGAACGACACTGCTCGAACAGCTCCGTTTCGCCCATTTCCTTCGCGAACGTCATATTGAGCGCCATTTGAATCAATCCCTTGCCTCCCCAATAAGTGTCTGCGCCGAAACTGCCCTTGGCCGCATAGTCGGAGAGCATCTGCTTCATCCGCCCGCGATTGTAGGGATTCGCCAAGCCGTCCATCTCTTTCGGTGCGGCAAACCACGGCAACATACCGCTGAAGCGATATGCCGTCGTAAAATCGCGGCCTGCTGCAAGACGCATCCTTCCGCGAGGGGTCGCATAGGAATAATCGAGGAAAGCGATATTGGTCGTGGAATACGACTTATAGTGATGGGGCATAAATCCCTGCAGCACGTTGGTTTCCGCTTCTCCGTCAAGGTTCTCGGAATCGATATGCCATGTAGAGGTCATCACACCGCCACGTTCGTCGTATTGCCACCCCACAGTGGTCTTTCTCGGCACGACTGCCGCATAGCGCGCAAAAAAATCGGCAGCCGACACGTCAGGCAAAACGGCTATGGAAAGATAGTGCGGTTTGCCTTGAGGGAAAGTGACGGCTACATCGTCGCCTTCAACACTGAACAATGTCCCGTCGGGTGCATACACGCCATAGAGGTCCTCCCCTATTCTGACAGTCAGACGGTCGGTCTCTGCCGGAAGTTCCAACGGCATTTCGCCCTGAAGCAATTCTCCGCCGCCAAAATTCAGCAGCAAATCGAGATTCTCCGCTTCAACCCACGTGAAAGGCACTCCCTGCGCCATTGTCACATTCATCCGCTTGTCGCCGTCGGCCAACTGCATCCGCAACCCCCAGTCACTCCAATCGTCGGCTTTCGCGTCGGCAGGACGAAACCGACGTCCTTTGACTGTCAGTTTCGTCTCGTATTTCATTTCGCATCCGTCACTGCTCCACTGGTTCGGACGCGATACGAAAATACCATAACCTTCGGCTTTTACAACTTGCGGATATGTCCACAATACGCCGGAATAGGTATCAACCAGCAAGTTGGTCCACCAGTCATTGGTAGGCACAGGATCGCCCTGACGACGCTCAGTCATATAGATTTTGCGCGTCTCCATAAAACGGATCTTGTCTCCTCCGTGCTCGTCGGTCTTCGATTTGCTCAGCGGCGTATATTCAGCATAGCTGCCACTTCCCACGGCAACCGGCTGCTGCCCGGCAAGCGTTCCTACTGACGCAAGCAAAATGACACCAAGGCCTGTTTTTATATAATCTGTCTTTTTCATCAGTTGTTGGAGTTGAATAAAAAATGCTCCTGCAGAAAAGTTGATCCACAGGAGCATTTTCCGTCTTTGTCGTAAATCTAAATTACCTTATAATATTATTTCACAAACTTTGCTGTCAGGACTTCGCCATTGACTTTTTCGGCACGAATGACATAGACACCTCCTTGAAGCGATGACAAATCAATTTCCGTCACTCCGTTTTCAGAAATCAGGCAAGAGCCATTGACTGCATAGACAGATACGTTCGCCATCATTTCCGGCATGACTGCTTTGCT
>USOC01000127.1 GCA_900556245.1 uncultured Prevotellaceae bacterium | reverse complement strand
ATTTCCGGCAGAACATCACAATGACAGACATTGTCGACGATCCGAACACCTTACGGACTGCAATTTCACGACGGCGATATTCGCTGTCGAATGTAACAAGCCCGAACACGCCCACCACACTGATAAACACAGCCAGCAAGGAGAACAACGAGACCTGTTTGGTCAGGCGGAGTTCTTTCTCATAGGTATTCTGAAGAATCTCGTCGTAGAAACGCACCTTGAACGGATAATGCGGTTCAAATTCTGCAAGCGTGCGGCGGATATCCTCCATCGTGTCAAACATATTCGCACCGGCTTTTACACGCACATTGAGAATGTTGCAGAAATAAGGCATACAGACTACCATCACAGGCTCTTCTTCCGTATAGAGCGCGGAAAATTTGGCGTTTTCACAAATTCCCACAACCGTGTATTTCCGAATGCCGAACCGAAGTTCCCTGCCCACGTCGACCATCTCCTTATAGCGGTCGCGAGTCAGACGGCTGACAACAATGGCGTTGGAGTCGACAGCATTAAAGTCGCGGCCTTCGATGATGTCGATACCCATCGTGCGGAAATAGTCTTGCTTCGCAAAGAATGTTCTCGGCGAGACATCTTCACCGGCAGGTGTCTGAAACACCCACCCCTGCTGATTGTCGCGCTCGGCAAGCGTGCTCCACGAAAGGGACGCGCTTTCCACCTGCGGCAATTTGCGCATTGCTTCCGCCACCTGCGAAATGTTGTCGGGAGACATACCGTGACGAAGGTCACAGACAACCAACGCTTCTTTTTCAAAACCATAATCGCCCGACTCTACCAGAAATTCACGTTGCATCTGCATCATGCCGGCCCCGACAATCAGAACCGACGAAGCAAAAAACTGGAAGCCTATCATCAGATTGCGGAAGCGACGGCCTTTTGGAGAGAGTCCGAAATTCCCTTTCAGCACCACGGCAGGAGAATAGGATGTCATCTTGAATGCAGGGAACAGCCCGCCAAGAAGTCCTGCCGCGACACTCACCGCCAAAGTTACCCACACCACCGCTCCATAGGTCGGGATTGACAACCCGGCTTCCGACAATCGGGCAAACGAGGTGCCGGACAACAGCGCGACAAGGCCAAGCGACAAACAGAACGAAACCAGCGATATGGCAACCGACTCGCCCAACTGATACAGGCGGAGCGAAGCGTTGCTCTCCCCAAGAATCTTCCGCACATTTATCGCACGGATACGCCGAGGAATCAGCGCAGTCGCAAAATTCACATAATTGATACCGGCAATCACGACAATCGCAACAGCAACCGACAGCAGCATCAACTCCGTAGATTTCTTGGCCGGGAAATCGGGCAGACCTTCAACCTCTTCGTTATAGCGCACGTCGCGCAACGGAATCAATCCGTACCCCAGTCGATTATAGTCGGGGGTGCCGGCGGCTTTCATATCAGCAAGCGTCTTGTTGGCCGCCGACTCTACCTGCTCCATCGCCGAAGCGTCGTCCAGGCGCATCAGCATGCACAGGAAATTCGCATAACGGTTGTTCCACATCTCTTCGCCACCCATTTGCTCCTTTGTGATAGGCAGCAGCACCTTGTTGCCGAAAGTTGTGTTCTTCGGCAGGTCGCGATAGACAGCGCCCACAATCAGTTGCTGTCCGTCGCGCTCCATCACCGTCCCGACAGGATTCTCCCCCAAAAACTTCTCGGCAAAACTTTCGGGCACCATCACATGACCGCTGCTGTAGAGACATCTTCTGTCACCGTCGACAATTTCCAGCCCGAGGACTTCCGGAAAATTGGGAGCTACAGCTCCTTCGATGCCTTCAGCCAGCTTGCCGTCTACTTGGTAGAATGTTCCTTCCGCATTGCGGTCGGGAAAGAAATAAGTGTAAGCCTCCACATGCGGCAGCTGTCCCAGCTCTTCGACAACCACAGGAGAGATCCAGGTGTACTTGCTGTCGTCGGTCACTGTATAGAGCAGCGCCATACGGTCCGAACCGCTGACTCCGACATTGTATTGATGATCATAATACACCTGCATCATGATGACCATAAACACGGAGAACGCCGCCGAAAGGCCGAGCAGATTCAGCGCTGCCGAAAGACGGAAACGGCGGAATACGGACAATGTTTCTTTGAACAGTCGTTTCATATTCTATCCCTTTCTTTTGGCTTAAAGAATCTCGGATGAAATAGTCGTTATAATCTCACCGTCGTACATATTAATCGTACGGCCGGCATATTCGGCGTCACGCAGGCTGTGGGTCACCATTACGATAGTCGTACCCGCCTGATTGAGTTCCGTCAGAATGTTCATCACCTCCTTGCCGTTTTTCGAGTCGAGGTTTCCTGTCGGCTCGTCGGCAAGAATCAAGTCAGGATTGCTCACAACGGCGCGGGCAATCGCAACGCGTTGCTGCTGTCCGCCCGACAGCTGATGCGGAAAATGCTTCGCACGATGGCTGATTTCCATACGCCGCATGATTTCCGTCACACGTTCTTTCCGCTCGGAAGCCTTGATTTTCATGTATGTCAGCGGAAGTTCGATGTTTTCATAGACAGTCAGCTCATCAATCAGGTTAAAGCTCTGGAAAACGAAGCCCACTTTTCCGCGGCGCAGGCAAGTGCGTTCTTTTTCGTTCATTGTGCTGACGTCCGTACCATTCAGCAGGTAGCGGCCTTCCGTCGGAGTGTCAAGAAGTCCCAATATATTGAGCAATGTGGTTTTTCCGCAGCCTGACGGTCCCATAATCGCTACGAACTCTCCTTTTTCCACTTCCAGATTCAGGTTGTTGACAGCGGTCGTTTCCACTTCGCTGGTACGGAATTTTTTTGTCAGATTTTCAGTCTTGATAATCATATCTTCTTATTTTTTTCGGATTATTATATTCTATCATTGGTTGGTGTCATTCAAAAATCAGTTCCGTGCAGTCACCGAATTTCTCATAGCCCGACAGGATGACTTGCTCACCCGGCTCAAGTCCTTCGGTCACCTCATAGAACTGCGGGTTCTGACGCGCGATGCGGATGGCGCGGCGATGCGCTTTTTTGCCGTCTTTGTCGACGACAAACACCCAGTTGCCACCCGTGGCCGTAAAAAAGCTTCCGCGCGGAAGCAAAACGCCGTCGACCGGCGCGCCAAGCTGCAGGTTGATATAGTAGGATTGTCCGTTCCGGATATTGTCGGGCAACGCCCCGGCAAACTCAAAGTCGACGCGGAATTTCTGCTCGCGCACGTCGGGATAGACCTTTCTGACACGAATGGTGAAATCTTCCGAGCCGCGCCGGAACGTTCCGCCAAGTCCGGTCTCGACACGATCGATATAGTGCTCGTCGATGTCGGCTTCAATCTTATTGCCGCCATCCACATTGATGCGGCCCACCATCTGACCGGAACCGACATTCTGTCCACGCTCAACGTCGAGCAGTCCGAGTTCGCCGCCGACCGGCGCACAGACCGTCAGCTTCTCCCGGCGCTCGCGAATCATCGCCAGACTCAGGCGCATATTCTCCAGGTCGCTTTCCAATTGGGCTATCTGAATATTCCGGTAGATGGAATCCTGACGAAGACGCTCGCTGACGAGATTGCGCTTTTCGCAGGCCAGCTGATAGTCTTCCTCCGCTTTCAGATATTCTTCGCGAGAGACAAGATCTTCGGCATAAAGCCGCTTATACTGGTCATGGGCTCGGCTTTTCTGACGCACGTCGATGTCGAGCTGGAGCTTTTCCGTCCGGTTGTTGAGTTTGTCCTGCTCCATCGTCACTTGCGTGTTGCGCAGAAAATTCTGCTTTTCCGCCAAGTTGGCCTCCGCATTCAGAATTTCAAGATCAAGGTTTGAATTGCGCAGGCGGATAATCGGGTCGCCCGGATTCACCCGCGCCCCTTCCTCACGATAGATGACCTCGACAATGCCGCCTTCCTCAGGGCTCAGCTGCACGGAATTGAGAGGCTGCACCTTGCCGATAATGCGTATATAGTCGTTGAACTTCCCGTAACGCACGCTGTCGACGACAAGCCCGCGACGCTCGACGCGCATCGACGAAGCACCGTTGCCCGTCGCTATCGCCACGACAGCCAGCACGACAGCCAAAGCGGCCCCTATCAGAACAAGGCCTTTGCGGCCTATCGGAAACTTCTTTTTCTCAATTGCTATATCCATAGTGTTTTTTTTCATTTATTTCTGAAACAGATTATTTGTACGATAATATTCCACCAAACGACGTTTCACGTCGAAAAGCAAGTCGCAACGCAGCAATTCCGCCTGCGAAGCAAACCACGCATTCGCCAGCTGACGCATATCAAGAATACTCATCAGTCCTTCTTCATATTTTCGCTTCGCCAGCTGATAGGCCACGGAGTCCGATTCACTTTTTCTGCGCAGCTTTTCCGCCTCTTTCGCAAAGTTGTCGCTGTCGAGTACGGCCTGTTCCACCCCGGTCTGCAACTCATAGCGTTTCCGCTCGTAGTCGATTTCCGCCGCCACCCGCCGATTGCGGGCCTTCTGCACAGTAGTAGTCCGACTCCATCCCCCGAAAATCGGAATACTCACCGACACGCCGACATACTGCCCGAAGTTGACGTCCATCTGTTCCTTAAACGGCTTGTTGTCACTGCTGCCGAAACGCCGGTAATAGTGGTCGGAAATGCCTGCATTCAACGTAATGGTCGGAAAAAGCAATCCCTTTGCACCACGATGGGCATGGCGGGCAATGTCGACATT
>USOC01000126.1 GCA_900556245.1 uncultured Prevotellaceae bacterium | reverse complement strand
CCTTTCTATCCGTTTGGCTACGGATTGTCCTATACCACTTTTGCTTATAGCAATATGGTTGCGGAGAAAACGGGTGAGCACCAGGTTACCGTTAGCTTTGATATAGAGAATATAGGGAAGATGGATGCCTCGGAAGTGGCACAAGTGTATGTACATGATGTACAGTCCTCTGTCCCCCGTCCTCTGAAAGAACTGAAAGGTTATGAAAAGGTCTTCTTAAAGAAAGGGGAGAAGAAACGGGTTTCTGTAGTGCTGAATGAGGATGCATTCGCTTATTACGATATGAATCAGCACCGCTTTGTAGTGGAAAAAGGCGAGTTTGAGATTCTTGCCGGCCCGGCTTCCAATCGTTTGCCTCTGAAAGCTATAATCGAGTTGTAATATAACTTCCTAACCCTCTACAAAGAGATTGAAAAATGAAAATTTGCTGTCATCTGTCACATGCTTGTGTTTAAACATTTGATTATAAACGGGTAATGACGTGACGGCAGTGCGTGACAACACGGTGATAGCAAAAGTACTGTCACCTCTTTTTTCTTCATTAGAAGCAAGTTCCAGCTTAGTTCCTTTGTCTGAAACTTTAGTTCCTTCAATGTGAAACTAAAGTTTCAGCTAAGGAAAAACAATTGTTTCAAGTAATTGAAACTAGAGTTTCAAGCGTATTAAACTTTGGTTTCAAGCATGTGAAACTCTAGTTTCATCCCATGAAACCAACAGTTTAAAGGCATGAAACGAATATCCCCTACGGTTAAAAAACATAAAGCTATGCAGATTGCGACTTTCAAGAAAGAGAAAAGGAAGAGAAGAAAGAAAAAAGAAGAGAAATGGTGACACCACTTCTGCTGTCACCGTGCTGTCACATGCTGCTGTCACGTCCTTACTCACTCGCAATCAAAGGTTTAAACGCAAAGTTGTGACAGGTGACAGCAAATATTCACTTTGTAATCACATTGTAAGAGAAAGAAGGAAACATAAATATTCTCCAAATCTATTTTAAACTCTGATTTAAAAGAGAGCATTATAAATAACTACCCAACATTTATTTTGTTTTTCAACGAGTTTTATTCACATCATTCACTATATTTGCATAGTTTATCTTTCCATTTAATGCAAAAAAGGAGCAAATGACTACAGATTTAAACGAAACCTTTGCTGCCGTGCAGGCAGCAAGTCGGGAATTAGCCTTGCTGAATGATGATACCATCAATCAGATTTTAAATGCAGTGGCTGACGCAGCGGTTGCAGAAACGTCTTTCATTCTTACAGAGAATGAAAAAGATCTCGCTCGAATGGAGAAAATTGATCCGAAGTACGGCAGAAAAGAAATTAAGAAATAACAGAAAGCGATGAAAAAAATCATATTAGCTATATTCGTATTTGCAACAACACTCGTGGCGTCGGCCATAGTCAAACCCGGCGTTGAGGTATTGCGCGACGGAGGTTTCGCTCAGTTGCAAGGCAAGCGTGTCGGACTGCTGACAAATCCCAGCGGTGTCGACAACAATCTTGTTTCGACCATCGATATCCTTGCACAGGCGGAGGGAGTCAAACTCAACGCACTCTACAGCCCGGAGCATGGCGTGCGCGGCGATGTTCTTGCCGGCGAGAAAGTTGATACTTATGTCGACAAGAATACCGGAGTGAAGGTGTTTTCGCTGTACGGCAAAAATAAAAAGCCGTCGGCAGAAATGCTTAAGGATATTGATGTCCTTGTCTATGACATTCAAGACAATGGCTGCCGTTCGTTCACGTTTATCAGCACGATGGGCTTATGTATGGAAGCCTGTGCAGAGAACGGCAAGGAATTTATGGTACTCGACCGCCCCAATCCGCTTTCCGGGCTGAAGGTGGAAGGGAATCTCGTAGAAGAAGGATTCTTCTCTTTGGTCAGCCAGTTCCCGATTCCTTATCTTTACGGACTGACTCCCGGCGAACTAGCCCTTATGCTTAACGACGGTATGCTTAAAAACGGTGCCAAGACAAAGTTGACTGTTGTTCCGATGGAGGGATGGCATCGCTATATGACGTTTGACCAGACCGGCATGCCATGGATTTTGCCGTCGCCCCACCAGCCTTATCCTCAGTCGGCGGTCTACTATCCGACGACGGGTATCCTCGGTGAGCTTTACAGTGTGTCAATCGGCGTGGGCTACACGATGCCGTTCCAGTTGATTTGTGCTCCTTGGCTTGATGCCAACGAGTTCTGCAAGCGTTTGACGGCAAAGAATATGAAGGGCATTGCTTTCCGTCCGATTCATATCAAGCCGTTTTACAGCGTCAATAAAGGAGAAAATATCCAAGGCGTTCAGGTCTATGTCAACGATGTGCTCGACGCCAACCTGACAATGGTGCAATTCTACGCTATGGAGGTGATGGCGGAGATGTATCCCGAGAAGCGTCTGCTTGACGAAGACGGAGAAGGAACGCTTGGCAAGCGTTGGGATATGTTCGACAAAGTTTGCGGAACGAGCAAAATTCGCGAAATGTTCTCCAAAAACTACAAAGTGGCCGATATACTTGATTATTGGAACAAGGATGTCGAAGCATTTAAGATAAAATCGAGCAAATACTATTTATATAAATAAGTAGATGAAAGAAGCCTATCAATCGTATTTAAAAGAAATACAATCATTTATCCCGTCAGATCGGATTTATACCGATGACCTTCGACGGCTGGCTTGGGGTACAGACGCCAGTTTCTATCGGCTTGTTCCGCAAATTGTAGTGCGGTCCAAGACAGAGGAAGAAGTATCGAAACTGCTTGCCGTTGCCCATCGGCTTAATTTGCCTGTCACGTTTCGCGCGGCAGGCACAAGCCTTTCCGGACAGTCGTTGAGCGATTCGATTATGATTGTTGCCGGCAAGCATTGGGAGCGGTATGAGGTATCAGCCGATGCTTCGACAATCCGACTCCAGCCTGGAATCATCGGAGAGCGCGTGAATCAGATATTGAAACCCTACGGTAAGATTTTCTCCCCTGATCCGGCATCGAAAAATGCAGCGATGGTAGGTGGCATTGTGATGAACAATGCGTCCGGAATGAACTGCGGAACTCATGCCAACAGCGACCGTATGCTCGTTTCGGCCCGAATAGTTTTCGGAGACGGCACTGTGCTCGACACCGGCAGTGAGGAAAGCAAGGCCGCATTCCGCTCGCTTCGTCCTGATTTCATCCGTAAGATAGAAGAATTGCGTGATGCAGTCAATGCCGACAAGGAGTTGGCAGACCGAATTCGCTACAAATATTCAATCAAGAACGTAACCGGTCTGAATATCTTGCCGTTTGTGTTGTATGACGATCCGTTTGACATTATAACGCACTTGGTGGTGGGTTCGGAAGGAACGCTTGGTTTCATGTCGGAAGTGACGATGAAGACCGGTCACCTTTATCCGCATTCTGCGAGTGCGATGCTTTATTTTTCGGACATCAAAGAGGCTTGCCGCGCCGTGATTGCGATGAAGAAAGGTCCGGTGTTCAGTGCCGAACTGCTTGACAAAAAATCCTTGTCGTCGGTTCACGACACAACCGGCGAAGGCCTTACAGCCGTATTGACTGAGACTAAAGGAACTACGAAGGAACAGCTTGAGGCCAATATAGCCAAGGTCAAGCAAATTCTTGAACCGTTTGATCTCTACAAGCCGGCGTATTTCACTGACAAGCCGGAAGAATATTCCGAATATTGGGGAATCCGCGCCGGAATCTTCCCGTCGGTCGGCGGAACGCGTCCGTTGGGCACAACGGTGCTTATCGAAGACGTAGCTTTCCATATAGAAGATCTTGCCGAGGCCACTGAAGACCTTCAGAATCTTCTGGAAGAGCATGGTTATAACGACGCTTGCATCTACGGTCATGCGTTGGAGGGCAACTATCACTTTATCATAGCCCAATCGTTTGACACAGAAGAAGAGATTGCCAAATACCGCAATCTTATGGCAGAAGTAGAGCATTTGGTAGTAGACAAATACGACGGCTCGCTGAAGGCAGAGCACGGCACAGGCCGCAATATGGCGCCGTTCGTCAAGACCGAGTGGGGCGAAAAGGCATACGGTGTCATGAAAGCAGTCAAATCCCTCTTTGACCCGAACGGACTAATAAATCCGGGTGTGATTTTTACGGATGACCCTGATTGTTTTGTAAAGAATATCAAACCTCTGCCGTTGACCAATCCGCATGTCGACCGTTGTATTGAGTGCGGTTTCTGTGAAGTGAACTGTCTGACCTGTGGCTTTTCGATGTCATCGCGTCAGCGAATTATTGTGCAGCGCGAGATTTCGCGTTTGCGCGCTACCGGAGAAGATCCGCAGCGCTTGGCCAACTTACAAAAGGAGTTCAAATAATTGGGCAACCAGACTTGTGCCGGCGATGGGTTGTGCAGCACATCCTGCCCGATGCGCATCAATACCGGCGAAATGATTCACGACCTTCGTGCCGCCGAATTGCCTAAAGAAAGTCTGGGCTACAAGACCGGCGATTTTGCCGCCCGTCATTTCTCCGGAGTCAAGTCGGTGCTCCGCCCGGTGCTGTCCGTAGCGCAAGGTGCGCATGCCGTCCTTGGTGACAAAGCAGTAGATTCGATTGGCCGTGGGCTGAACAAAATTGGTATACCGTTGTGGTCAAGCGCATTTCCATGCGCCTACTATCCGAAGCAACTCGCTGTAAAACCGGCCGAGCTTAAAGTTGTCTATTTCCCCAGTTGCATCAATCAG
>USOC01000125.1 GCA_900556245.1 uncultured Prevotellaceae bacterium | reverse complement strand
GGGTCCACCGGAATCTGCCCAGAGGTGAACAGGAACCCTCCGGCCCGGACGGCCTGGGAATAGGGCCCGATGGCGGCGGGGGCCCGGTCAGTATGAATGGCTTCCTTCATGGAATCAAGCTCCTCTCGATCGATCCGATTTGCGCCGGGGCGGCGGTGCCCGGCGGCTGCCGTCATTGTAGCACGTTTCCCCCACGGGCGCAACCTCACAGTTTGTCCAGCACCCAGAAGGTGAAAGTCAGGGTCATCAGAATCACGCTCATGCTGGCAAAGCTGTCCATCAGCACGGCAAAGGCGTTCTGGTGGGGATGGCGGCGGCGTGTGCGCTCTGTCCGGGCTGCGGGAGCGGCGGAAACCGGCTCCTCCTGGACGTCCTGCATCCGGCTGCGGTATTCGCACAGATCGATCACATTGCCGGAGCGGCGGACGAAACCAACCTCAGGAAATATGTGTTGCGCCTATTTGTCTGGGGAACTATCGTCATGACCGCCATCGCCACAATCTACGGACTGGAAGGCAACACCATATTTACGATGCTGACCGACCAGGCCGCTGTGCGTGCGGCCGCATCCGACTATATCATTTGGGCGGCCGCCATCCCGATTGCAGGCATGGCGGCATTTATCTGGGACGGAGTGTTTGTCGGACTGACAGCAACCCGACAGATGCTTGCGTCGCTCGCTGTGGCTACCGCAGTATTCTTCACGCTGTTCTTCAGCCTGACCGTCATCCCGGATGCAAACGACCGCCTCTGGACAGCATTCATTTCCTATCTCTTCATCCGTGGATTCATCCTGACAGTTGCCTTCCGACAGCGAAAACCTGTTAAAAGTCAAATTTAAAAAGCCGTACCAATTTCAATTCCCGTTTATATCTGCAAATTTTTACATCACAGTAAAACAAGGCAATACATATATAACGTGTTATATCAGCAACCATACAGACTACCCTATGCCGCAATTGTTGGCTAACTTCGCAATCAAAGAACCATTCACTATTACTTTTTGGTTTCATGTTGCGAAACATCGGAATCGAACAAAAAAAAGCGAACCCATTGCCGGGTTCGCTTTTTATTATCTCCACAAGGCAAACAAGCCCGTAAATCAGTCGTAGATAAACGAAACGTTATCCACCCACATCGTCTGACCGAGCGTTCCCTCATAGGCTGTACCGCATCCGGCAGAAAACATCATGATGATGTGCGTCGGCTTGGCCAAAGGGCTGTCCCATCCCACTTCCTGAACAGGCACCAATTTTCCCTTGCTGTTGCGAGTGTAATACGGGCGCTCTGATGAAATTAGATTCATATAATCCTTATAGTAGGGCTGACCGACAATGTTGCCATAATAAATGCGCATCCGGTGTCCGTTCACCCAGCCGTTTGTGCTTTTTGTGTAACGTTCACGACCGGTTCCGACACGTTTAGCATAGACGTTCCCATCAGCGTCTTCCCAACGGCGCTGGAGAAGCACAAATGTCTCGCAGGCGTTCTGACGCCCCTTCAACACCTTTTTCTTGCCGAAGCCACTGGAATAGATCATCTGCCCGTTGAGCGGAACAACTACCTTGTAGTCAAAACTCAGATATTTCGGACGCTTTGTGAACTTCGTGTTCATGTCCAACTTGCTATAAGGGTTCTTGGTGCTGTTGACCGGCTCTACCATCGTTCCCAGGTAGATACTTCCCGAAACAAGCACATCCATATTGATTATGCCAAGCGCCTTCACCTTTTCCATTATCGTCGACAGCTTCACGCATTTATTGCTTCCGCTGCGCATATCAGGGAATACGGCATTACTGCCTTTCACCACCCCTGCGACTTTCGCATATACGTTGCAAGTCGCCCAAGGCGAACCGCCCAAATTCGTGTAGGCTTTATTTCCGTCAATTTTTTGAGTAGGACCAATCTCATAAAGAGTCTTGTGCTTGCCACCAATAACAGCCGACTCTTTGATTGTACGGGTAATCCATTGTTCGAAATCACCATACACTACGTTTTCTTTTGTCTCAGACCGTGCGCCTGATACGACGCAAACCACTCCAAGAAACAATAAAAAAACTCTTTTCATTATCGTCAAACTAAAAAATTCGACTTCAAAATTAGCGATTTTCACCTGAAAATAAAAGAGAATGCAAAGCAATAGGATATTTTTCAGAACGTTCTGACAATAATTCAGCAAATTAAACACTACAATAAGGACAGACAATCAAAATAATATCGTATTTTTGCAATTTGGAAATTATTACCTTTTTTTTTAAATTATACGCTATGAAAAGATTCGAAAGACTGAAAATGTTGCTTTCCGTTCTTGCACTGTTGTTGTTGATTGCACCGAAAGCAAAGGCCGAAGGCGAATACGCTTGGCCGGCAAACTACGGGGGCGTGATGCTCCAAGGCTTCTACTGGGACTCCTACAAGGACTCGAAATGGACCACTCTCCAAGCCCAGGCAGCCGAACTTTCCTCTTACTTTGACTTGATTTGGGTGCCGAACAGCGGCAAATCTTCGAGCAACCCAAGCATGGGCTACAACCCGGCCTACTGGTTCTCGCCCAACCACAACTCATCGTTCGGAACGGAGGCAGAACTTCGCTCAATGATCAACACTTACCGCCAATTCGGTGTCGGACTGATTGAAGACGTAGTAGTCAACCACCGCAACGGAGCCACCAACTGGTACGACTTCCCGACTGAGACCTACAAGGGCGTCACTTACACGCTCGGCCTCGACGCCATCTGCAAAAACGACGAAATGGCGAACGAGCCGGGACAGCCGAAACCGACCGGAGCCTACGACACCGGCGACAACTTCGACGGATGCCGCGACCTTGACCACACCAACCCGACAGTGCGAGAAGCCATCAAAGCCTATCTTGACGCACTGAAGAACGACTTCGGCTATGCCGGGTTCCGCTATGACATGGTGAAAGGTTTCGGCTCGCAATATGTGAAAGAATACAACGAATCCGCGAAATGCACCTACTCAGTAGGTGAATATTGGGACGGTTACGACAAAATTACCAGCTGGATAGAAGGAACGGGACGCCAATCCGCCGCTTTCGACTTCCCCTTCAAATTCGCCCTCAACGACGCATTCAGCCAGATGGACTTCTCACAGCTTTCCTGGAAGCGCAACGGCTCGCTCGACCAAGTGGCCGGACTCGTACGCATGGACACCTACCAACGCTATGCCGTGACTTTCGTCGACAACCACGACACCTATCGCGAAAACACGAAATTCACAGGCGACGTGGAAGCAGGCAACGCATTCATGCTCTGCTCGCCGGGAACGCCCTGCGTGCTGCTTGCCCACTGGATTGAGAAAAAAGACGCCATCAAGAATTTGATTGCCATCCGCAAATCTGTCGGTCTGACCAACCAAAGCGCAGTAAAGGTGCTGACTGTGTCGAGAAACATGTTTGTCGCAGAAGTGACAGGTACAAACGGCTCGCTCGTTATCAAAGTAGGACGCGGCTCTTACACTCCGAACGGCTATAGCGCAGCCGACAAAGTCGCCGGCAACAACGCATACTCCATCTGGACAAAGGTGCCGGTGCAAAATCTGGAAAAGGGCATAGCCCAACTCCAATTCTCTCCGGAAGGCGGACTCTATCCGGGCGGAACCACTGTCACCATGACAATCACCAACGCCGACCAGTTTACCGACCCAAAAATCGTGTATACGACCGACGGCAGCGACCCGTCGCTCACCAACGGTACGCAAGTGGCAACTGGCGCACAACTCCAAATCACGAAAAGCCTGAAGCTGAAAGCGATTGTCATCGCTGGCGGCAAACTCGTGTCAGATATGAAGACAGCCACCTACATGACCAAGGAAGAGCCGATTGAAGTGTTCGTCGAAAAGCCGGCATCGTGGAACGGAATCAACATCTACGCCTGGGTGGAGACCGAACTGATGCCGTGGCCGGGTACTCCGCTCACCGAAACCGTAGAAAAAGAAGGAACTGTCTGGTATCGCTACAACTTCGGTACCGACCAAAAATCCGTAAACATCATCTTCAACAACGGTACGGACCAGACAGTCGATATTGAAGGCGTGGAATTCGGACAGCATTTCTACCGTCTGAACAAAGATACGGGCAAAGACATTACCGTTACCAAAGTGGACATGTCAGGAAGCGTTTCTGCGCTCAAACAAGGACATGACGTATTCGTTTATCCGAACCCTGCCACCGAAACTCTCTTTGTTAAGGCGGACAGCGAAATTTCGGCTATCCGCGTGTTCTCGGTAAGCGGACAGCAAGTGGCGGAATCCGCAGGAACAGACAACGTGAACGTTGCCTCCCTCCAAAACGGACTCTACCTCTACCGCGTCACATTTGCAGACGGATCTGCCACTCAAGGTAAATTCATCAAGAAATAACAGCTGAAAAAATCCATACAGCCGGGGAGGTGTGTCGCAATGCGCGATGCACCTCCTTTATTTCTTTTGTCATAGCATTTAGCCTCTTCGACAAAACGAGGGCGAAGGGCTGACGAAAAAAACGGACGGCAGACTGCGCGGTTTCCGAATTTTATCACTAACTTTGCAACGGAATTGAAATGATGGACATTCGCAGTGTAATTGACGCGATTGAGGAATTTGCCCCTCGAACTTTGCAGGAAAGTTACGACAATTCTGGCCTGCAGGCAGGCGATGCGGCAAATGACTGTAAAGGAGCGCTCCTGACCCTTGACGTGACCGAACGGACAATCAAGGAAGC
>USOC01000124.1 GCA_900556245.1 uncultured Prevotellaceae bacterium | reverse complement strand
CCCGACCTGATTGCTCTCATCCGTAAAAACATCAAAAAAGAATGCATCAACAGCATTCCTAACGGATTAATCTGCCTCAAGGGAGGAAACCTGACCGGCGAAAAGCAAAAAGCAGGACGCCAGGTCATAGAAGAAGACCTTTCGTCATATTTCGAAGAAGAATTCTTCAAAACAAAAAAAATCATCTACACCAGCCTATGAAAATCAAGAAATTCGTTTTCAACCCATTCGGAGAAAACACATACATCGTTTGGAACGAGCAATCCGGTGATGCCGCAATTATTGATCCGGGAATGAGCAACCAATATGAAAGAGACTCCGTACAGAAATTCATTTCCGAAAACTGTTTGAAACTTTCATGGCTACTCAACACTCATATGCACTTCGACCACGCTGCCGGCAATCAATTCATTGAAGCAACCTACAACCTGGAAACGGCATGCTGCCTTGATGACTCTTATTTGGCCGAAGCACTGCCCCGGCAAGCTGCAATGTTCGGTATCCCCTTTGAAGGCAAAGGCATTAGAATTCGCAAGCCTCTCGAAGAACGCGAAATCTTTGTTGCCGGTGAAAATTGCAACGTTCTGTTTGTGCCGGGACACACCAAAGGTCATATTGCGCTCTATTTTCCAGGCAGTGGCATCGTCTTCACCGGTGACGTATTGTTCCAGTCAGGTATCGGACGCACGGATCTTCCAGGCGGCGATTACGACAAACTCATCAAGAGCATAGATGAAAAGCTGATGACGCTCCCTGGGAGCACCCTGGTTTACCCCGGACACGGTCCTTCTACGACAATTGGCTACGAAAGCCAGACAAATCCTTACCTGATCTGAAACCATCAGACGCTTTGACCGAAAGAAAGTTGATACTGGAAACCGAACGATTGCGACTTTTTGAAATGGATGAGCGCGATTTGCCATACCTGTCTCGCATCCTGCAAGACAGCAGGGTGATGTATGCCTACAACGGACCTTTCAGCGAAGAGGAAACATTGGCCTGGCTAAAAAAACAACAAAACCGCTACCTCTCTGACGGCTTTGGACTTTGGGGCGTCTGGCTCAAGCAAAATTCCGAAATGATCGGACAATGTGGCATTACATGGCAAGAGTATGAAAACAGACAAATCCCAGAAATAGGCAACCTGCTGGCTTACGACTATTGGCATCTGGGCTACGCCTCGGAAGCAGCCGTAGCATGCCGGGAATACGGTTTCCAATCGCTGCATTTTGACGAATTGTTCTCCATCATTCGAGACAGCAATACCGCCTCTCAAAAAGTCGCCCTGCTCAACGGGATGAAAGCCGTCGGAAAAAAAACTATTCACTATCGGGGCGTCTGCATGCCGCACATCGTTTTCCGCACAACCAAGACAGTTGGCTGAAAGACAATTTCCACCGGACAAAACACAGCACAACCTGGAAACGAGCGGAGGCGGGATTGCTAAATGCGATTCCGCCTCCGCTCGTTTCCACACTCTTCTATAGAATCTGCCCCAGCTAACAAGCACTATTAATCATTCCCATCACTAAAGGCATCAGTCCGCTCATAAAGCATTCTATGGCAATGACCATCAAAATAAGCCCCATCAGACGCAT
The DNA here is from genome assembly GCA_900556245.1 of uncultured Prevotellaceae bacterium. GTDB lineage: Bacteria > Bacteroidota > Bacteroidia > Bacteroidales > Muribaculaceae > Limisoma. Next base: position 3,136 of record USOC01000124.1, on the reverse strand, counting down.
CATGACATTATTGCCTGTTTCTCCCAAAATGGCGACCAAACGGGTCGACGCTCGCAAAATCAAATATGTGATGAGAAAAACGAAGGCAATCGTTGCTATCAGACCGATACGGTGCCACGTTGTTGTAGCATCCTCCATCAGGACAATCCCGTTGGCAATGGCTCCCGGACCACAAAGCATCGGTATAGCCAAAGGTGTGATGGAAATGTCGTCTGCAAATTCCTTGATTTCAGAATCAGCAAGCTTTACTCGCGTGAAATTCGCCTGAAGCATATCATAACCGATTTTAAATATGATAATTCCTCCAGCGATACGAAAACCGTTAGTCGACAATCCGAACACCTTGAAAATAAACTGCCCGAAAATCGTAAAGGAAATCATAATCAGGAACGCTACTATAGTAGCTTTCTTAACAATCTTTCGTCGCTCTGCTTCGCTGACACTCTGCGTCATAGTCAGGAACACTGGCATCGTTCCCAACGGATTAATCAGCGTGAAGAACGATGTAAAGCATAGAAGCAGATAAGACACAAACGAACCGTCCATAATACCTTCTTAAAAAAGGTGGTGAAGTTTAAATAAAACCTCACCACCGTTATAAAAAACCACATCAAAGAGTGCGATGAAACTCCGATAGACAGGATTTGAGTATTCTCCCTCCTTTGTAATCCTTCGGTCTTTCGACTTCCTTACGGAACAAGGCCCGCCATCAGAGAAAGAAAGTAGTCTCGGCTTTTCGTGAAAATTTGATGAGTTTCCCAATCTGCTTTGATGTGGATATCTTTCTCTTATGCAAATATAGGAATTTATTTTAGTTTTCCCAAATTTATTCCCATAAAAAAAAGCCCCCTGAAAGAGGGCTTTTTCTATTTTCATCATCAAGCGTTCTTCACTTTGTCCACAATTGCCTTAAACGCCTCCGGATTGTTTACCGCAAGGTCGGCAAGAACTTTACGGTTAATCTGGATACCTGCTTTGTGGATAAGACCCATCAACTTAGAGTAGGACAAGTCTTCGAGACGAGCTGCAGCATTGATTCGCTGAATCCACAATGCGCGGAAATTACGTTTTTTGTTCTTACGGTCTCTGTAAGCGTAAGTCAAACCTTTTTCCCAAGTGTTTTTCGCTACCGTCCATACGTTTTTGCGGCAACCGAAATAACCTCTCGTAAGTTTAAGAATTTTCTTTCTTTTCGCTCTCGATGCTACGTGATTTACTGATCTTGGCATTTTCTTTTTGTTTTTTGAATGTCAGCGGCAAAAAATGCTCTTTTGGGCATAACATTCGGTTAGTAAAAATAAAATTTCTGTAATTAAAAGTTTTAAACCGTACGCTACATTATCTCAGAACCAACAAATCGCGTACGTTGCGAACATCGGCTGATGTCAATGTAGTAAAGTGACCGAGGTTTCTTTTCTGCTTCTTGGTCTTCTTCGTGAGAATGTGACTCTTGTAAGCATGTTTTCTTTTAATCTTTCCTGTTCCGGTAAGGGCGAACCTCTTTTTGGCACCGGAATTAGTCTTAACCTTTGGCATTGTTTTCTTTTTTAAATTACTATTTTATTATATTGCTTAACTAATAAAGCCTTACTTTGATGCCTTCTTGGGCGTGAGCATGATAATCATGCGCTTGCCCTCCAGAACCGGCATTTGCTCAACTTTGCCATACTCTTCCAAGTCGTTGGCAAACCGGAGTAAAAGCACCTCGCCTTGCTCTTTGAAAAGGATTGACCTGCCGCGAAAAAAGACATAGGCCTTCACCTTTGCGCCTTCCTTCAAAAAACCCACAGCATGCTTCAACTTGAAGTTATAGTCGTGGTCATCTGTTTGCGGTCCGAATCTGATCTCCTTCACAACCACCTTGGTTGATTTGGCCTTTTGCTCTTTCAACCGCTTTTTCTGCTGGTACATGAACTTCTGATAATCCTGCACTCTACAGACTGGCGGGACTGCGCTCGGAGAGATTTCTATCAAATCCAACTCCAAATCCTCAGCGATTTGCAGAGCTTGTTGCAGCGGATAAACGCCCTGCTCTACATTGTCTCCTACCAAACGAACTTCTTTCGCATGAATCTGCCCATTGATTGCATAGGCATCTTTTTTCACGTTCTTTCCGTCGTTTTTACGCTGTGGAGCGTTTCTGTTCGCTCCGGGGACTACTGGTACTTTTGCCATTAAAATAATTTAATATTTTGTCAACTCCTCAATTTCTTGAAGAAAATTCTCGGCAAAGGTAGAAATTTTTACCGAACCCTTGTCGCCTTCGCCTTGTTTTCTTACGGAAATTTCACCATTATTAACTTCTTTTTCTCCAACAACCAGCATATAAGGGATGCGTTTAAGCTCATTGTCGCGGATTTTCTTTCCGATTTTCTCATTTCGGCTGTCAACTATCGCACGAATGCCCTTCTCCGCAAGTTCAAGACGCACCTTGTCGGCATAGTCGTTAAACTTTTCGCTGATTGGCAGAATCACAGCCTGCTCCGGCGCAATCCAAATCGGAAGGTTTCCCGCCGTATGTTCAAGCAATACCGCCACAAAACGTTCCATTGAGCCGAACGGAGCCCGGTGAATCATCACCGGACGGTGCTTCTGGTTGTCGGCACCTGTATATTCAAGATCGAATCGCTCGGGAAGGTTATAGTCCACCTGAATTGTCCCCAATTGCCATCTGCGACCGATTGCATCCTTCACCATAAAGTCGAGCTTTGGTCCGTAGAACGCAGCTTCCCCATACTCGATGCGCGCAGGAAGACCCTTTTCTTCACATGCCTCAATAATGGCCTGTTCTGCCTTTTCCCAATTATCTTCCGAACCGATATACTTCTCGCGGTTCACCTTGTCGCGTAAGGAAATCTGAGCTTCAAAATGCTCAAAATTCATGGCCTTGAACACAATGGAGATTATATCCATCACCTTCAAGAACTCATCCTTCACCTGATCAGGCGTACAGAAAATGTGGGCATCATCTTGCGTAAAACTGCGCACACGAGTCAAGCCGTGAAGCTCGCCGCTCTGCTCATAGCGGCAAACCGTGCCAAACTCCGCGATACGCAACGGCAGCTCACGATAGGAGTGCGGCGTGTTTTTGAAAATTTCACAGTGATGCGGACAGTTCATCGGCTTAAGGAAGTAT
>USOC01000123.1 GCA_900556245.1 uncultured Prevotellaceae bacterium | reverse complement strand
GCTGCCAGCCCCGATTGGAATCGCCCTCTCCGCCCCGACACTTCCCTCTCTGGCCGTGTAGTCCATATTCACAGCAACACCGCAGTCATACATCAAGCGGGCCACCGCATTGTTTTGTTCAGGCGTTTCATCACCGTTATAAATAAGTTGCATATTCTCCCAATCATAGGTCGACTGAGAAAAATCAACCGACAAATATTTATTTATCGTAGAGGAAGTATAGCCTTTTTTCCCTTTCCCGGTCTCCGGCCACTTGTGGTAGTACATCACCTGAGCCATAGCCGTCGCTACGCAACCCGTATACGAACGAGGACTGCCACTGACTCCCCTGTCTGCCGGACACAGATTATTATAAGGCGCATCCTGATTCCACTTCGTCTTAACCAACGGTCCTACTACCGGTGTCCCGGCTTTCACCGTACGCTTGTAGGCCTTGGCTTCTCCGTTTTGCACCATGTCTACATAAGCGGCATAACAGTCAAGCCAGCTTTGCATATTCGACGGTACATTAGACGGATCGAAATGTCCGGTTGTCGAATACCCTACAAGTTCTGTCATTTCGTCGTCTCCGGAAATGATAACAAATCCCGGTCCGGTAGTTGAGTTAAACACGTAGTACGGTGATTCCGACGCTTGGTTTTTCACTTGTGCACGCAACAGTTGCTGACGGCCTGCGCCCACGTTCAGATACTTAGATGCAACTGCCTCTGCTTGCGATTCACTAATTTGCTCGGCGTTGCCAGCGAGAAAAACAACACCCGATAACATCAGAATGGAAAGTTTTTTCATCTGAAATAAAATATTTATAATTTCTGCCCCAAATTTAGTATGAAATTACTCTTTCAGATGAGCTATCCTTTTTTTAGCCCCTATTTTTAATCATTTTTAGCAATTCCATAAAAGAATGAGAGCACATCCACGATGCACTCTCATTACTAACTTATGCTTTCTATGAATGATTATCTGACAATCACCTTCTTGACTTGACCGTCCACCTTGACAAGATAGAGACCGGCAGGCACATGAGCAATCCTTTCACGACCGACAAGCATTCCGCCTACAGTATAAATTTCCACACTTTCGCCTCCTATCACTGTTATTTCTCCGATTCCGCCTTCTACCGTTATCGCTTCACCGGAAAGTTCAGCAACGCCGCTGGGATCTTCTACTCTGAGCTTCAAGCCGCCTTCAGGCATAGCCACTTCAAATGTCTTGCCTTCCGCTTCAAAACTTTTGACAATCACTTCATACTCATACCCGGCTCTGAACACACTCCCCGACAGCGTCGCTTCCATCGAAACATCCGTCACTTTGTTTTCTGCCAAATCGACTTTCATGCTCTTCTTCATAACCGGTCGACCGTTTGACATTTTGAATTCGAGAGTCATCGTACCGCTGACCGGGACAAGTCCATCATTACGAACTCCAAATTTAAAGTTTACTTTATCCCCTGGGTAAATAGGAGTTTTATCTGCAACAATACCTCCATTCAAAGACAACTTCATATCACCTATGCCAAATACGAGCAAATCACCGTATACTCGCATGTTCAGCATATTTTCTGCGCCGACACGCATCCATTCAAACTCCTTGCCGTCTGCTTTTTCTCTCGACACAAGCCATACTGTATAGTTTCCGTCTGCCAGTCCGCTCAAATCTTCATCCATCTTAAAAGGAGCGACGCCCTGCGAATAGGCGAAAGCCGGTATCTCAACCGGGAACAAAGCCTTCGACACTGCCACCAAGTTAAAATCCTTGTCATAAATACCTACCGATAAATCTCCGACATAGTTGGCCTCTCCGGAATTCCAGATTCCCTCAACAAAGAAATCAAGGACATCTCCTTTTTTATAACTGTTTTGCTTGGCATAGATATAACCGCTTTTGCCTCCGCTGACGGATGCCGGGACAAGCATCAACGGCTTCTGTCCGGGATCACCGGCCATTGTCGGATCTTTCTCCATTGTGATTATCGATTGCATTTCGCTGAATCCGCCGGCTCCGGTTCCTCCGCCGGCTCCTAGATCAGATGGATTCATGATTGCCATATCGAAAAAGCCATCCGACATACCGCTCCAACCCCAGTTTACGCTGATAAAATCGTTGGTGTCATAGCCGTCTACCACAAATTCATGGCCACTTCCATCCACTGTCGCTCCGCCAAACACCACCGGACGATTATTGTCTATTTCATGCTTGATTAAATCTAAATAGGCTTTCTTCGTGTAGGCACTTCTAAAATGAATTTGCGCTTTATAGCCAAAATGACGCGCAACTCCGGTGGGAATACTCATGTCAAAGGCTCCGCTTCCAGCACCTCCGGAGTATTTCATATTGACCGATACTCCGCAATCATACATCAGACGGGCCACAGCGGCATTCTGCGCGGCTGTCTCATTCCCTCGATAAGTAAGCTTCATATTCTGCCAGTCATATACGGACTGGGAAAAGTCTACGCTCAACTCTTTATTGAGGGTCGTCACCGTGTAGGTATGTTTTCCCTTTCCTTGCTTTGGCCACTGATGATGATACATCACCTGTGCCATAGCAGTCGCCACACATCCGGTATAGGATTTCGGACGAGTGCTGATGGTCTGGTCAATCGGGCACAAATCATTATAGGGCGACGTCTGGTCCCACTTCGTCTTTATCAGCGGACCGACAACTGGCGTTCCTGCCTGCAGTTCGCGCTTTATGGCGGTTACCTCGCCACGCTGCACTCGCCCTACATATCAGGCATATTGGTCAAGATAAGCCTGAAGATTCGAAGGTACGTTAGTTGGGTCAAATCGGCCGGTAGTCGAATATCCGACAAGCTCTGTCATCTCATCATCGCCCGACACGATGACAAATACCGAACCTGAAGCCGAATTAAACACATAATAAGGTGATTCCACCGGATGCTCCACTGTTGCCGCTCGCAACAACCGGGAATGGCCCGTAGCTACGTTCAAATACTTGGATGCTACCGCCTGTGCTTGCGATTCGCTAATTTGATCTGCGTTGCATGTCAAGACAGCAACTCCGGAAAGCAAGAAAAAGGATAATTTTTTCATCTGAATCTATCGGATTTAAGTTTTAATTGCGCTCCAAATTTAATATTAAATATTCCTCTATTTTTCATTACAGACCAGAAAAAATTTCTTTTTAATCTTTTTTATAAAAGAAAAGCGGACAAAGCCAAATTGCCTTGTCCGCCCTATCTTTTTCCACTCAGGGTTGATTAAGCCTCGTGGATTGCTTCGCTCGGGCATTGCTCTGCACAGGTTCCGCAGCTGATGCAAGTATCCGGGTCGATTTTGTAGATATCGCCTTCAGAAATTGCTTCTACCGGGCATACTGATGCGCAAGAACCGCAAGCTACACAATTGTCATTGATTACGTAAGCCATTTTATTAGATTTTTAATTTGTTAATGATTGCGTCACAAAGATACTACATTTCTTTTTCCATCCGAACATATACGATATTTTGCATCTTTAAAATAAGCATACTAATCTATGATGCAAATAGTTAACAATACACAATTTGGAATCATTTCAATTTACAAGCGCCATGGAAACCAATTTCGGATTTTATCACTAACTTTGCCACATATTTATTTGCCTGCAATTAAAATATTCTCAGAATGAACCCGTTGTTTTCCATCATAACAATCACTTTCAATGCCGCGCGCGAACTGCCGGCCACCCTCGACAGCGTCAAAGCTCAGACATTTTCCGACTTCGAGCATATCATTATCGACGGAAAATCAAGAGACAACACCGTTGAATTGGCAAAAGATTCTGGCATCAGAAATATGAAAATTACTTCCGAACCCGACCGAGGCCTTTATGATGCCATGAACAAAGGGATTAGTGCCGCTTCCGGAAAATACCTCATCTTCCTGAACGCCGGCGATGCTTTCCACGCCCCTCAGACTCTCCAACAGATTGCAGATGCCTCAAAGTCAGACCCCGACATTATCTACGGCCAGACACAAATCGTAGATGCCACCCGCAATTTCATGGCAATGCGCCATCTCTCTGCTCCTGAAAAACTTTCTTTCGACAGCTTCAAACATGGAATGCTGGTATGTCACCAGGCATTTGTCGTCCGTCGCGAATTGGCAGAACCCTACGACCTCAGATACCGCTTCTCAGCCGACTACGAATGGTGCCTCCGATGTCTGAAAAAGATGAATACGTCAGTCTATACCCGAACAATCCTCATCGACTATCTTGCCGACGGCTTGACTGACAAAAACCACAAGGCCTCACTCAGGGAACGATTCAACATCATGTGCAGATACTATGGCACACTGCCAACTGTTGTCCGCCACTTCCATTTCTTTTTCCGCAATCTCAGGCACAAAATTTCACAAGGCAAATAAAAGCGAATCGGGTTCCGGCGGCAACAGCCGTCGAAACCCGATTTTCTTTACGGAGCCGACAAGAGCTTGCTGCTACTTGCCCACCGCTCGCACTTTCTGATGAGCGCCGCCTTGTTTCACAAACTGACGGCGGCAACGCTCCGGATAGCCGGGTGCTTCCGGATTTTCAGGATAGCCCTCTTTCGAACGGAGAAATCCCCCTTTGCAGTCTTCCTTTTTGACGCGGAAATCCGCATATTTCACTACTAGATATTCTCCCAACTGGCGATAACGTGCAGTCGCATGTTCGGCTACACTGTCGCTCAATGCTGTCAGCATCTCTCGCGCTTCTGCCGGATTTCTACGGTAAGCAACCAGCGCTTCCGCCTCGAGT
>USOC01000122.1 GCA_900556245.1 uncultured Prevotellaceae bacterium | reverse complement strand
CCAGGCTCCGCGAGGATGACATCCCCCTGCATGGCGAACGACGCGGTCACGCCGCCGGTGGTCGGATCGGTCAGCACGTCTGGAAGTGTCCCCAAAGAGATACGCTGTGCAGACATTTCAATCAATGGTGCAAATACCCCTTCTACCCGATCCACATCAAAATCCGGAACAACAACGCGAATATTCAGTCCTAAACCACGGAGCTCTTCTGCCGAAACCTTATCTGATACCAGCCGAATCGTTCCGGAAAGTGGGAACTTTTCACTAATATGGAGATTGCCATCAATCACTTCCGGAAGATTCCGAAGCCCAACCACTTTAAGAGGCATCGACAAGCGTCCATTCTTATCAAACGGCCTGCTGACAGTCAGAACATTATTTGCATAATCCATGCCCTCAATTCCCGGTGCAAACTCAAAAAGAGAAGGGAAATTGAATTTAAAGTCAACCACTTCCAATGTTGAAAGTCTTTCGAACACATCAGGATTGCCAAGCGTCAGCTCAAACGAAAGTTCAACAGCAACCGGATCCGATATAAGCTTACTGAGACTCACCACCTCCGACGGGACAGCCTCATCAGCCTCTATACTCATTGTCGCTCCAACAGACAAGTCCACCGACAAAGAACGCTGTTGGGCGGATTGGGCGGGAACAGGAAGTGGCACTTCCACCAAATCCGGCGATAATCTCTGAATGTGAACCTTTTCCACTTCTGCAATCTGAACCGAAATATTACCATCCGACTGAAGGGCATAAGCTCCATGCTCATCCACCTGTAGCTCTTCGGTCAAATCAATAATGCGCGACAACCTTAACGTGTCAGTCTCACCAATAGGAGCAGACAGACTGCCTCCCATATTCATTTCTGTCGATATATTCGAAAAATCATAGGAATCATCACAAGATATTACACACGACAACCCCAATAGAATAAAAGCCCACCCCCACATGGGCGCAAAAATTTCCGCATAACTTTTTTTAAATTAGATTTATAATTCCGTTACAAAATTAGTCGATTTTTTTGCAACAGATAACAAATTCGATAATTTTTTTAAATATTTACCGAACGACAAAAATCCGCCCCGCATCAAACAATGCCACAGGCGGATTTTCTTAGATTCCAGGAAAGCAGTCAGAATAGCCTGCGAAAGAACTTATGTGCATTGCGCGATGTTGTCGATGAAACTTCCTCAAGAGACACATCCAATACTTCTGCCACTTTTGCAGCGATAAAGGGCACATAACTGCTTTCATTGCGCTTCCCGCGATGTGGCACCGGAGTCAGATAAGGACAGTCGGTCTCAAGAAGAATGCGATTGAGTCCTATAAAGGGTAACACATCGGGTAATTTCGAATTTTTAAACGTCACAACACCGTTGATGCCGAAATAGAAATCGCCGAATTGCCTGTAAAGCTCCAGATCGGAAAGAGCTCCGCCGAAACTATGGAACACACACGAAGGCAGACTGCCCGCATAGTTGCGAAACACGTCGGCAATGGCTTCGGTTGCCTCGCGGCTGTGAATAATCACCGGCAAATCCCGGTCGGCAGCCCAATGCAACTGCGTGTCGAATGCTTCCATTTGCTGCTCCCGGAAAGTCGCATCCCAATACAGGTCAATGCCGACCTCCCCGACTGCTACAAAATCCAGGCTATCAAGCAATTGCTCGGTCTGAGCCAATTGCTCCCGAAAGTCCTGACCGACGGACGTCGGATGAAGCCCCATCGCCATCGAAGTATAGCCGGGATTGGCTTCGTGGGTAGCAACCATTTGCCCGAACGTTTCCAAATCGACATTCGGCATGACTAAATGAGTCAAACCCGCCAGCTTGGCGCGTTCAATCACCTCCTCACGGTCGCCGTCAAATTCTTCAAGATAAATATGGGAATGCGTATCAATCATTGCCCTCTACTTTTCCCGACCCATCAACATACGAATGAAATCCTCAAACAACTGCTCGGCGTCTGCCGGAAGCCCGGCACCGCGCAACGCTTCGATAGCACAATTGCTATAACGTTCTATTTCGCGACGGCACGATTCGCCCACTCCCAACCGATTGTAAACGGCTGTGACTTCCGCAATCTTTTCTCCGGCAAACGGAGCCTTGTCGTTGAGCCAACGGTCGAGCTCTTCCCGGTCGCCTTCTTTCGCACAGTTGAGAGCTGTTATCAGCAAATAGGTTTTCTTATTATTCATTATATCGCCGCCGATTGCCTTCCCGAACACTTTCGGATCGCCATAGACATCAAGCCAGTCATCCTGCAATTGGAAAGCTATTCCCAAATTGACGGCAAACTCATACAAAGCGTCCGCCACCTTGTCGGACGCATCTCCCATCATGGCACCAAGCCGGCACGCTCCGGCAAGAAGCACGGAGGTTTTCAGGCGTATCATCTCGACATATTCCTCAATAGACACCTGTTGACGCTGTTCAAAATCCATATCGTACTGCTGTCCTTCATAGACACCGGCCGCTGTCCTGCTAAACTCGCCAAGCAAACGAATCGCCTTGACCGGATCCACTCCGTCGACAACCATCTGCGCAGCCATCGTCAGCATAGCATCTCCGGACAGAATCGCCGTGTTATCGTCCCACTTGTTGCACACCGTCGGTTTGCCCCGACGCAAATCAGCGTTATCCATCACATCATCATGCAACAACGTGAAATTATGTTACATTTCGATTGCCGCAGCCTGAGGCATTGCCTTCATGCAGTCACCGCCAACCGCATCACAGGCGGCCAGCAGTATTGCCGGGCGGAGACGCTTGCCGCCTTGTGACATTCCATAAATGATGGGCTCATACAAGCCTTTCGGCTCTTTCGGGAAGGTTATCCCGGCGACAGCCAGATTCGCCAATTCGATGTATTCTTCAATCGTTCGCATACCCATTAGTTTTTACGCAAATGTAAGCATTATCCACGAATAAGAAAACATCGAACGGAATTTATTCGAACTCGCTTTGCCGTCAACCGGCATTACACTATTTTTGCAGAACGATAAGGTAACCGCAAAGAAATGGAGAAGTTCGAAATCACAATATTAGGATGCGGATCTGCAAAACCGACACTCAGGCATGCCCCCAGCGCACAACTGGTCACGCACAACTCACGCCATTTTCTGATAGACTGTGGCGAAGGGACACAGTCACAGCTGATGCGTGCCCACTGCAAATTCAACCGATTAAGTCACATTTTCATCAGCCACCTGCATGGTGACCACTGCTACGGACTGCCGGGACTGTTGTCGACGATGGGACTGGCTGGACTCAACGGTCACCTGACAGTACACCTTCCGGAAGAAGGAGTTGCGCTGTTCAAACCGCTGCTCGACTATTCGGCCAACGGGCTGGAAGTGGAATTTGCACCCTATCGCTACGGAAACAGCATCATCTACGAAGACCGTTCACTGACAGTCAACACCGTACCATTAAAACACCGGCTGCCTTGCGTCGGCTTCGTCTTCCGTGAGAAACAAAAGTTGAGACACATCAACAACGAAATGACACGCTTCCACCAAGTGCCTGTCAGCCTGATGCAGAGCATCAGGGAAGGATGCGATTTTGTAAAACAAGACGGAACGGTCATTCCCAATGAAATGCTGACAGCTCCGCCCGACCCACAACGCTCCTATGCCTATATCTCTGACACCTTGCCGCTAAAAGCAGTAGCCAACGAGGTGAAAGGCATCGACCTGCTCTACCATGAGGCGACATTTCTGAGCAACCTGTCAGTCCGCGCCAAACAGACATGCCACTCTACAGCAGCCGAAGCCGCCCGCATTGCAAAAGAGGCCGGAGTGCGCCGACTCGTCATCGGACATTTTTCCTCTCGCTATCTCAACGAATCACCCCTGCTTGAAGAAGCACGGCAAATATTTCCGGAGACATCGCTTGCCCGAGAATTGCTGACTTTCGAAATCTGACAAAATTATTTTTTTGCAAAACGACTAAAAAGTTTGTAAGTCAAGAAAAAAAACACTACTTTTGTACGCTCATTCCGAATAGGCTCTAAAAAGAGAAGCCGGATTCAGGCTTCCGCCTCACGGGTTAATTTGTAAATATCTAATTTAAAAGATGTACGCAATTGTAGAAATTCAAGGACAACAATTCAAGGCTGAAGCCGGAAAATACCTGTATGTCCACTATCTCGGCGAGAGCGCTAAAGAAGGCGACAAAGTCGAATTCGAAAAAGTTCTCTTGGTTGACGCCGACGGTGCCGTTAAGGTTGGTGCGCCTACCGTTGAAGGTGCAAAAGTTGTTTGCGAGGTGAAACGTCCCCTCGTGAAAGGTGACAAAGTTCTTGTATTCAAGAAAAAACGTCGCAAAGGCTATCGCCGCTTGAAAGGTCATCGCCAATGCTTCACCCAAGTAGAGATTAAAGACGTAGTTGCATAACCACTAAAAGTTTAAAGAAATGGCACATAAAAAAGGTGTAGGTAGTTCTAAGAACGGTCGCGAATCGGAAAGCAAACGATTGGGCGTCAAAATCTTCGGTGGTCAATTTGCTAAGGCAGGCAATATCATCAAACGTCAGCGTGGCACTGTTCACCATCCGGGATTGAATGTCGGCATGGGTAAGGATCACACATTGTTCGCTCTTGTTGACGGAACAGTTGTCTTCTCTGAAGGTAAAGGTGGACGTCAGTTCATCAATGTTCAACCTTTGGAACAAGCTGAAAACTAATCGGAAAACATCCGAAAGTTTCATCAACTTATAAAAATGACGATTGCAGTACGCGAATGCAATCGTCATTTTTTATTCAACATCTTCTAAATTATGGCAAAAAACAGACACTACCTATTCC
>USOC01000121.1 GCA_900556245.1 uncultured Prevotellaceae bacterium | reverse complement strand
TTCGCCATTATAGACTTGCTTCATGGCATCAGTCGGATAAAGATCATCGGTTTTCGGAGCTGTCTCCGTCGTATTCTCAATCCACACGGAAAGCTGCACCTTGTGCTCTTTCGCACTATTCTTCCTCCCCTTGAAAGAAATGCCTTTCAACACCGTTCCGGCAGCAAGGTTGACGAGCGATGCCGGATAGATCATTTCCGTATCTGTATTGCTCCAGTTCATCGCAATTGGAGCAGATGTAGTCGTTGTGTTCTCTCCCACTTGATGGAACGGATTGACAGTCTCCGCCGCAACATCAAAAGAACCCCAAGGCAATTCTTGCACCAAACTGCCGTCTGCCGTTTGCAACACCAGCTTAACTTCGACCGCACCAACCGCATGAGGAACGTAGCCGACCGTAAAATTCTGGCGACCTCCTTGCTTCAAAGCCGGCAACGCCTGCTCGTAAAGCGGAGTTTCTCGCCAATCAGCATCGTTCTGACCCTTCATCAGCACAATCGCCTTCAATGCGCCGTCGGCATAATCCGTACCGCCGATGTTGACCAGCATGGCTTCCATCTCACATAGATTGTTGACCATCGCCGATTGAGGCATATTTACGAGGTCAAGCACAAACTTCTCCAAACCTTCAACCACACGTCCGCCAACAATTTCGTCAACGCGGACATAGCCGGCCTCAAACGCTATATACCAATCTCCGTCAGGAATATTTAGCGTAAAGCTCTTGTATTTGAAATTATCATAATAGGCACCGGTATATTCTTCATTTGAGAAATCCGCAGATTCAAAAGACCGGGCAAGAGTCCACTCTTTCTTGTCGGCAGAATAGTAGACTTTCATACGCGAAGAATTGTTGTCACGTTTCGCAGCCTTGAATGTAAGAGGATTGGCTTGTGAGAAAGTCATCTTAGGAAGAATGAACTTTGTCATTTCTGTGGAATTACTGTTGACCGCACACATATTATCTTCATAGGCAGCATATCCTGTGATTTCCCAATTGACAGAGCCACTGTCGGAAGTAGAGAAATAGCAGCCGACCGGGATTTTTCCGTCGTCGAAAGGAGCATAAAACAGCGAAGGGTCAAGATTGATACCTGACAGCACAACATTTTTCGCAGCAAAGCCTCCAGCTTCGACCGTCATCATTCCGCTGTAGGTCTTATAGTCTGCCGGCGCAAACTCCACTTCAAAAGCCAGACGTCCCTTTCCGGATACCTCCGCAGGAAACGCCGCCACCGGGGTGCCTGCTACATCATCCTTTATACTCTTCAACTTAAACCCTTCCGGCATTGTCACTTTCGCAACATTCAACGGAGCCGCTCCGTCATTGACAATGAAGAATGTCTTCGTAACAGGCGCATTGACCGTCCCGAAATCAACGGCAGCATTCTCTTCAAGCACGTTTTTATACGTATCGACAGCAAAGTCAAAACGTGGTTTGTAGGCGAACACCTCAATCCACGAACCGAATTTGGTCGTTCCCCCGATATTTTCACGGATATCGTAACGATCGCGAGACAACGATTCCGGCACCGGGAATGTAGCCGTCACCGTAATTTTTGAAGATTCCTGTCCCGGCGCAAGCATTTCGCCAATAGGCGTAGGCTGCGTGGAAATCAAAGTGCCGTCGTCGGTCACCACATCAAGAGAATATCCTGCGTCTCCGGGATTGAATGTCGTCTGTCCTTTGTTGGTTACCGTAACTTCAAAACTGAGGGTCGCATTGCCGGATGCATCAGCATCGACTTCCGACTTGCCAGGATAGTTGACCGTCGTAAGAGCCAATTCCTTGCGCAACTCTACGACAGCACTTGCAGCGGAGAATTCGTCAATCGACACATTGTCGCACCAAATTCCAAGAAGCGTACCAGCCGGCACGTCGCGAATTGTGACCTTAGTCCAGACAAGGTCGGAAAGCTCCGGGAGTATGACAGAATACTCCGCCCCTTTCTTGTATTCCCCTTCTTGATAAGTACACTTATAGAATTTTATTTGCCCGGACATTCCGTTTTTCTTCACATACAGGCTGACATCGCCTGTCACAGGTGGAGTAACCAAAAGGTCGTAGACAATCGTACCACTGCCCCATCCGGAACTCAGCTCTTGACTGCCGGCCTTCAGATAAGCCCCGTCCTGTCCTCCCGAAGAAGGATTTGAATAGGGCACATACAACGTCTCCCAAGTATCAGTACTAAATTCCGAAGCTACAATGTGGCCCCAACCGGGAGGAGCAAATTCGTGGTTCGACACTGCCAGTCCGTCAAATTTTTCCAAATACGGGCTGACCACCTCGGCATTTGTCCGCTGGAAGCCGACGACAAACGCCAGTAACGTCATCAACAATGTAATTTTTCTCATAAATATTTGGTTAATTAAACATATTCCCACATAACTATTCTGCAAATATAGTAAATTGAAACAAAAAACCAACAAATAACATCCTTTTTATTTTACCATAAGCACATTTACTTATATTTTGCAACAAAGCATCGGACAGTCACAAAAAAAGCGGGATTCCCGACACCAATCGGAAATCCCGCTGAACTATACCTAAATGAATGTGATTACTGACGTCCTGAGACAGCCACGTCACGGCTAATCTTGCGAACCAATCCCTGAAGGACTGCACCCGGTCCGAGTTCTGTGAAATCATCGGCACCGTCAGCCACCATTTGTTGCACAATCTGCGTCCAAAGCACCGGAGCAGTCAGCTGT
This sequence comes from uncultured Prevotellaceae bacterium, assembly GCA_900556245.1. Lineage (GTDB taxonomy): Bacteria > Bacteroidota > Bacteroidia > Bacteroidales > Muribaculaceae > Limisoma. The sequence goes on along the minus strand of USOC01000121.1, from coordinate 2,125 downwards.
GCAATCAGGTTAGCCTTAATTTCGGCAGGGTCGGTATGAGGTTTGGCATCAACATTCTGATAAACCGGACAAACAGGCACGGAGAATTCGGCGGCGTTGATTGCCTGTGCCAATTCGTCATGAGCCGGTTGCATAAGAGGAGAGTGGAAAGCGCCACCGACCTTGAGTTTCAATGCCCGACGCGCTCCGGCCGCAAGAGCCTTCTCACAGGCGGCATCGATTCCTTCTTCTACTCCGGAAATGACAACCTGTCCCGGGCAGTTATAGTTAGCTGGAGCTACCACTGCGTCGATTGACGCACAAATTTCTTCCACCTGCTCGTTAGTCAGGCCCAACACAGCAGCCATCGTCGAGGGCTGAGCCTCACAGGCCTTCTGCATGGCCATCGCACGGGTAGCCACCAAACGCAAGCCATCCTCAAACGACAACGCTCCGGCTGCAACAAGTGCGGAAAATTCACCAAGTGAATGACCGGCCACCATCTCCGGCTTGAACTCTTCTCCCATTGTCTTGGCAAGAATCACCGAATGAAGGAAAATCGCCGGCTGGGTAACTTTTGTCTGGCGAAGATCTTCTTCCGTACCTTCAAACATCAAATCAGTAATACGGAATCCGAGAATCTCGTTGGCTTTCTCAAACAATTCTTTTGCTACCGCATTGTTGTCGTAAAGGTCCTTGCCCATTCCGACAAACTGTGCTCCCTGTCCGGGGAATACGAATGCTTTCATCTTGTTATATTTTTTAAAACTTTTGATTATGCTTGTTTAATCCGGCTACAAAATTACTACTTTTTTCAACACTAACCACATAAATCTTGAAAAATTTCCGTAATTGAACTTTAAGGGTCTTTCTGAAAGATACTTTGAAAGAAAAAAGAGACACGCCAAGAAGGCTTGTCTCTTTTCTGCATTCCAGGAATTTTTTTCAATATCTTATTTGCTCAACTCAATAAGCAATTGTCCGTTTTCATCAAACAAGCCTACGTTGCCATCGTGCATTTTTCCAAAGCGACGAACCTCTGCAAGTGCCGCCATCAACTTTTGTTCGAATGTCATGTCCTTACACATTTTCATCGTTGCACCCATCTGCCCAAATGACAGTTGCTGCCCGTCCGCCACCTTATAAGTTCCATGAAAGAGATTGCAGCTTGCATTTCCGTGAGTTTTCTTTTCTTTCGTATCGAACGATATGGACGGAGCTGTTTCCAAATCGTCTGTAGCCGGCATGCCCTGAACGTTGACTATCCGCCAATCGCCCTGCAGGTCAGCTTCCTTCATCTCACCGCAACGCTTTTGCAGACGAGCGACAGTCTTTCCTTCAGCATCGGTAAGCAGCATTACATCCGCACCATCCGCACCATAACCTTTCACGTTTCTCAACATATTGAGCATCTGCTCTTCAAGTTCCATATCTTCACACATCATACGGGTAGAGCCGATTGCATCGAAAGAAATAACACCGGGAGCCGCAGTCGTGTCAATAGCTCCTGTCAGACGGTTACATCCGGTATGTCCGTAGACGCGACCTTCTTTCACATCGAAACCCATATAAGGAAGTTGTTCATTTTCCAACTGTTTGCCATTGATGGCAACGACATCCCACTCACCTGCAAGGTCGACAAAATCCGCCACATGAGCTTGCTTGCTTGAACCGCAGGAAGCCAGCGCCAAAGCCATCGCTCCTGCCATCATCATTGTCTTTACATTCATAATCTTCGCTTTTTTACTATTTAAATTCAATTGGTAAACGAGAAGAAGACGGTTTACTGCTCGTCATTTATGCAAAAATAACTTAAATAATCCGCTTTTCCAATTTTATTCAGCTACCAGATGCTCTATCAATATTCTCAGTCCTATAGCCATCAGGACAATACCCCCTACAAACTCCATTCTGAAATTCATCCGTCGTCCACACCATACTCCGAGACAGCTCCCTATCACAGACGCGACAAAAGAGACAATCCCAATCATCCACAAGGGCAACGAAAGGCTTGAGAGACTTCCATACCCCATAAAAGCGAACGTGATGCCGACGGCAAAGGCGTCAATACTTGTTCCTACAGCCAAAACGAGCACGTAGGACAATCGAGAAGGATCAAAACGCGCTTCTTCCTGAGGTTTGCATC
>USOC01000120.1 GCA_900556245.1 uncultured Prevotellaceae bacterium | reverse complement strand
AATCTGAACGCCCGAACATCGTTGTGGCCCGCAAGAGTATCGTCGCATCCCGTCCAATCGCAAAAGGCGAGATGCTTACGGAGGAAAACATTACGGTAAAACGTCCGGGCAACGGGATTTCTCCGATGCTTTGGGACAGTGTCCTCGGTAGCACGGCGCCTCGTGACTTCCAATACGACGAACTGATAGAACTCTAAACGGCTAAGGAAAACTCGGTGATGGGTAAAAGAAAAATCTGTATAGCCACCGGCACGAGAGCCGACTGGGGACTGCTCAGCTCTTTGGCGAAGGCGTTGAAGAGCAGGGCAGACGTCGATTTGAAGATAATTGCGACCAATATGCACCTTTCCGAGCGTTACGGAGCGACTTGGCGCGAAATTGAGCGTGACGGTTTTTCTATTGATTGGAGAGTGCCAATGACCGCCGATACTGATCCTCCCCAAGGTACGGTAGAGGCAATGAGTGAGTGTATGGCAGGCATGGCCGCCGCTTTTTCGTCGCTTCGCCCCGATCTTTTGATTATTCTCGGCGACCGCTATGAGATGCTTGCGACGGCATCGGCGGCACTTATATTTCGCATTCCGGTGGCGCATATAGCAGGGGGTGCAGTTAGTCGGGGCGCTTATGACGAAAGTATCCGTCACTCCATTACGAAGATGAGTCACATTCACTTGACTGAGACTGAAGAATACCGGCGTCGCGTCATTCAGCTGGGGGAAAATCCGGAACTGGTGTTTAACACCGGAGCTATCGGTGTCTATAACATTGCCCACGCCGACTATCTTGACCGGGTCGCTCTTGAGCGTGAGCTCGGCACCTCGTTGCCTGAAAAACTGCTGCTTGCCACGTTCCATCCGGCTACGCTCGACTGCGAGCCGCCACGTGAGCAATGTGCCAACCTGCTTGCGGCTCTTGACGAATTTCCTGATTACAAAACTATTTTCACTTATCCGAACAACGATACAGACGGACGTGTCATTATCGAAATGATAGAGGACTATGCCGGACGTCATCCTGGGCGTTGTGCCGTGTTCCCTTCGTTGGGCATGCGCCGCTATCTGTCGATGCTCCACTGTGCCACGGCAGTAGTCGGGAACTCATCAAGCGGCATTGTCGAGGTGCCTTCGATGAAAATACCGACACTCGACATAGGCATTCGTCAAGCCGGACGCACAGCCGCCGGGTCCGTACTTCATTGCGGGGTGAGTCTGGCCGAAATTGCAGACGGTCTGCGCATTGTTATGAGTGAGGATTTCCGCAACAAGGCGTCCCGAATAGAAAATCCTTATTACCAACCCGACACCCTGCAAAAAATGGTGGATGCCATTATGAATACCCCATTGGAGGGTAATACAGTCAAACCTTTTTACGACCTTCCGCAATGAAAACGCTTTATGTCATACCTGCCAGAGGGGGCAGTAAGGGAATCCCTCATAAGAACATACGTCCGCTTGGCGGATTGCCATTAATCTGCTATTCCATCAATGTGGCCCGGCAGCTTGCCGACGATGCCGATATCTGTGTGACCACTGATGATCCTGAGATTGTCGCTGTTGCCGAGAGCGTTGGGCTTCGCGTGCCGTTTTTGCGCCCTGCTGAACTTGCCACGGACCGGAGCGGCACCTATGAGGTGCTAATCCATGCACTTGATTATTATCACAGTCAAGGTATAGACTACGAACGCTTGGTCTTGCTGCAGCCGACATCGCCTTTCCGCACAGTTGAAGATGTCGAGAAATGTCTTGCGCTTTATCGGGCAGATATCGATATGGTTGTGTCGGTCAAAGAAGCGGCAAGCAACCCCTATTACAATTGCTATGAGACGGATGGGGACGGTTTTTTGCGGATTTCCAAAGGAGAAGGGTGCTATACGCGTCGTCAGGATGCGCCTAAAGTCTGGGAGTATAACGGGGCTGTCTACGTCATTAATGTCGAAAGCCTTCGGCACTGTCCGATGTCGCAGTTCCGCAAGCGTGTGATGTCGGAGATGGATGCCGGCCGTTCGGTGGATCTCGACACTGAATTGGATTGGCTGATAGCGGAAAGTCTTCTTTGCCGGAATCGATAGCCCGGATATTTAGCGGCCGGGGCGGTTGCCTGCAAGTCTGCTTTGGTTTGGATTGGATTGTCTCAGCCGGAAATGAAGTGTGAAAAGGGTGGATTTTGTGGTCGAATTGAAAGAAAAGTTGTATTTTTGCATCGATACGGGCATTTGGTGTCCGGAGAAGAAGCCGTATGCCGGCGGGGAATGCCGTGCATTGATTGATTGAATATACAATGGACTTACATACCGTCAATAGAATACTGTTTGATAATGAGCCTTTTATAGTGAGTAAGGCTGCCATGAAGAAGGTGGCGGACTGCTATGCGTTTTTGGAGCGTTTCGCTTCCGACAAGGTCATTTACGGAATCAATACGGGGTTCGGACCGATGGCGCAGTGGCGCGTCGACGACCGATATCTGAAAGATTTGCAATACAACATTATACGTAGCCATTCTACGGGAGCAGGCACGCCTTTGCCCGACCTCTACGTCAAGTCGGCGATGATTGCTCGTATCGGTACTTTTTTGCAAGGCCGTTCGGGTATTCATCCGGAGACGGTGGAATTGCTGACAGAATTTATCAATCGAGGCATCTATCCGTTCATACCGGAGCATGGAAGTGTCGGTGCGAGCGGCGACTTGGTGCAGTTGTCGCACATTGCGCTGACGCTCATCGGAGAAGGGGAGGTGCATTATCGAGGCGAATGGCGTCCGACGAAAGAAGTGTTGGAAGAAAATGGGCTTGCACCAATGTCTATCCACATTCGCGAAGGCTTGTCGGCAACCAACGGCACCTCAGTCATGACAGGCATCGGCATCGTCAATCAGCACTTCGCTGAAATGGCACTCGACTTTAGTGTGCTGGCATCCGTATGGATGAATGAAATCGCGTCATCTTTCGACGATTGGATGGCAGAGGAACTCAACGGCTGTCGCCGGCATGAAGGTCAACAGGTCATAGCGGCGCAGATGCGTCGGTTGGCGGCAGGCAGCGGGTGTTTGCGCAAGCGCGAGCATGAACTCTACGATCGCGGGCATAGCGAAGAAAAGGTGTTTGAGCATAAAGTGCAGGCCTACTATTCGTTGCGCTGTACGCCTCAGATTCTAGGACCGGTGTGGGAAACATTGCGGAATTCCCGTCGAATATTGGAAGACGAACTTAATTCTGCCTGCGACAATCCGATTGTCGATCCCGAAGCACAAAATGTATATCACGGCGGAAATTTCCATGGAGATTATATTTCGCTCGAACAGGACAAGGTGAAGATTGCGATGACTCGTGTGGCAATGACTTTCGAACGACAGATGAACTATCTGTTTCACGACCGCATCAACGGTATTCTGCCGCCTTTTCTCAATATGGGTGTGCTCGGCTTGAACTATGGCATGCAGGCTTGCCAATTTACGGCAACGTCTACAACGGCTGAATGCCAGACTCTTTCGATGCCCAATTATGTACACAGCATCCCTAATAACAACGACAATCAGGACATCGTCAGCATGGGCACGAATTCGGCGTTGCTTTGTAAGAAGGTGATTGACAACGTGTATCAGGTAATGGCAATCCATTATATTGCGTTGGCTCAGGCCACCGACTGCCTTTCAATTTCCGACCGGCTGTCTCCGTCAAGCCGTCAGGCCTATGATACAATCCGTAGTCTTGTCCCGCAGTTTGTCGAAGATACTCCGTTCTACAAAGATATAGCTGCGGTTGAAAATTATTTGAGAAACAATCCGTTAAATTTGGAAAAAGAATGAAATATGCACTTGTGACAGGAGGCTCGAGAGGCCTTGGCCGTGCAGTTTGTCTGCGCCTTGCCGCCGACGGACTTCCCGTGATTGTCAACTATAAATCGAATCGTGCGGCGGCAGAAGAAACACTGGCTGCCATAGAAGCCACAGGAGGTAGAGGGGAGTTGCTTGCTTTCGATGTCTCCAAACCGGAAGAGGTGGAACGAGCTCTTGAACAATGGGGAGAATCGCATCCTGACGACTATGTCAGCGTTTTGGTGAACAATGCCGGAATACGTCAGGACAATCTGATGATTTTCATGCAGGACAGTGAATGGCATAACGTGCTTGACACGACACTTAACGGATTTTTCTACCTGACTCGCCGTTTGCTGAAGGATATGCTTACCAAACGTAACGGCCGCATTATCAACATGGCTTCACTTTCTGGCATCAAAGGTTTGCCCGGACAAGTAAACTATTCGGCTGCAAAGGCTGCGCTCATCGGGGCAACGAAAGCTCTGGCTCAGGAAGTGGCTCCCCGCAAGGTGACAGTCAATGCGGTTGCGCCGGGTTTCGTCGTATCAGACATGACCAAGGATCTGGATGAGGCTTCATTGAAAAAGATGGTGCCGATGGGACGCTTTGGCAAACCGGAAGAAGTGGCGTCATTGGTCGCGTTTCTAGCGTCCGATGAGGCTTCCTACATCACGGGAGAAGTGATTTCAATCAATGGAGGATTATACACATAGATTTAGCAAGATATGGAAAGACGCGTAGTAATTACCGGCATGGGCATTTGGTCGTGCTTGGGCACAACGCTTGAAGAAGTCAAAAATTCATTATATGCGGGAAAATCCGGCATCGGACTAGAGCCAGAACGACTCCAATACGGGTATCGTTCCGGTCTTACAGGCATTGTTGAGCGCCCGAAGCTGAAGGGCGTGCTCGACCGTCGGATGCGTGTCGGTTTGCCGGAAGAGGCGGAGTATGCGTTTATGGCAACGAAAGAGGCGTTTGCGCAAGCCGGGCTTGACGAAGCTTATGGCGACACCCATGAGATGGGAATTATCTACGG
>USOC01000119.1 GCA_900556245.1 uncultured Prevotellaceae bacterium | reverse complement strand
GATATTTCGGCCGACTATTCCCAATCCTACACAGATATCCGACAGAAATATAAAGGCTTCGACCGCATTACAGCCAATGCCGGATATTCCAACACCTTCATGACAGCAACCTCTCCGCTCTCCCTCAACGCTACAGTCAGTTTCTTCAGCAACATCAACAACGAAAAAAGCGACCCGCAACTGAAAACCGATGAGCGCATTAAAAACGAAAACATGGGCATACGGTTCAACGTGGAAGGTTTGTGGCGACTCAACAAGTCCTGGATTTCAAATTTAGGCTACAGTTTCATGGCAAGCTTCAGCCGCCAAAAAGATTTTCAAAACAAATATGTGATTTTACAATCGGGAGTTACCCCCATTTCTGATTCTTATATTTCTCAAGAATATGAGAGCCGCTTCCAAAAAGCATCTTACTATTCGCCTTTTACCGTTGAAGGAAAGCCCATCGACCTGTTTGCTCAGGTGAAAGCCGACCGGCTGTTCCAGATTTCAGCGGATTGCTTTACAAAAATAAAAGTCGGGCTGGAATGGAGCTATAATGTAAACAAAGGTGACGGACTCCAATTCGACCCAATGACACCTCCAGAAATCACGGGAAATCAATCCATTCGCACTCGCTCTTTCAAGTCTGTTCCGGCTTTGGCAAAGATGTCGTTTTTTGCGGAAGACCGTTTTCAGATTCCTGTCAGGCAGTCATCTATGACTCTACAGGCAGGTCTCCGCTTCAACACTCTTATGGTAGACAAGCAATTGGCGCTCCGGGGCAATATTCTGACTGTCGATCCGCGATTTAACTTGGAATACAACATCCTCAACAAAAAAAACAATGCCTTGTTCGACGACCTTACACTGTCTGCCGGAATCGGATGGATTTCCAAATCGCCGACTCTGCTCTATCTGTATCCGGACAAAGCCTATTTCGACGAAACAAGTTTCGCGGCAATGTCGGCAACCGATCCGACTCAGGCTCTCAGTGTCATGACAACAAAAGTAATCGATCAGACCGCAAACCCCAATCTAAAACCGGCAACAAACCGGAAAATAGAAGTCGGAATTTTCGGACAAATCCGAAAATTCATAGGCAGCGTCAACTTCTTCTACGAGAAAACAAAAAACGAATTCGGATTTTCCGGGATACCGGTTCTGATGCCTTTCCGCCGATATTCCATTCCCACCGGAGCGGAAAACTTTGCCTATGAAAACGGAATGGTCTACTATACGCAAAACAACGAACGCCGACAGGCTGACATAATCAATGACATCTCTTTTTTCACCTATTCGCAGCCATCCAACCGCTACAGAACAGAAAAACGAGGCATTGAATACAGCTTCAACTTCGGAGAAATCCCAGCTTTGAAAACTTCATTGGTAGTCGACGGTGCCTGGTACTATATCAAACGTTGGTCAACCGATTGGACTTTCAAGACAATTTCTTCCTCTTACGCTGGAGAACGCTACCCATATATGGCGGTTATGCCTGCAGGCTTGGACGGTTCTGTCAACACTCGATTCAACACAAATTTCCGGCTTATTACCCACATTCCTCAGCTGCGAATGGTTTTCTCGACTACGGCACAAGTAGTATGGAGGCTGACCGAACAGCGTCTATGTCAGGACAGCAATGGCAATCCTCTTTTCTACAAGGCTGCAGATCCCCAGGCTGGAAACCAAGAAAAATATTTCGTCAATCCCGTCGGATTCATCGACAAACAGGGCAAATACACGTCATGGGACAAATCTATGGAAAACGATTATAAGTATCGCCTGATGATGTCACAGTTCGTCCATGGCAACTATTTCGACAAAGAAGTTTTTCCACCGACAGTCATTCTCAACTTCCGATTGACAAAAGAGTTCGGACGATGGCTCGACCTTTCGTTTTTGGCTAACAATTTTCTGAAAATAAGGAAAGTGGCGAAAAGGCAGACTTCTTCGGGCTATGCCCTGCTGACAATCCCGATGTATTTCGGAGCCGAGCTTAAACTGAAATTTTAATCAACCTTTTTATTAATAAATTTAATGATTGCATTTATGAAGAGATTTTTTTACCTGCTGCCGATGATTGCAGCTTTTGTACTGACCGCTTGCTCCGACAAAGAGGAAGTAGCACAGAACTACGACGTAAAAGTCACGGTTGTTGCCGGAAACGATGTCACTTTAGACGACATTAAGGACTTGGAAGTGACTGCCGTAAATCTGGCGACATCACAAGAGCAGACTGCCGCCGCTGTCAATGGGATGGCCTCATTCTCTCTGCCGAGCGGTCGCTACGACTTCCGCGCAACGGGCTCCTGCGCTGACTACGACGTGAACGGAATGGAAAGCAATGTGTCTGTAACTTCTGCCACATCCGTCAATATCAATATCTACACATTAGCGAAAAACAGCACTCTTATCTTTAAAGAAGTGTATTTTTCAGGAGTGAAGGACTTCTATTTCAAAGACGGTTTCTACGAAATTTACAACAATAGCGACGAGGTGCAATATCTCGACGGAGTCATTCTTGGTGTGGTCGACGAGGGACTGCCTGCCAATGTCTACACCCCGACCAACTCAATTTGGGTAGATGGCAACGGACAACTGCTCGATCGCTATCCGATGACGAGTTTCACAATGTATTTCCCCGGAACAGGGAAAGACTTTCCGCTCGAACCGGGAAAAAGCGTGGTTGTAGCGGCCTATCCGATTAACCACTCTGCCCGTGAGCTCAGTGGCGAAGACGTTCAGTCGCCCGTGGATTTGAGCAAAGCCGACTGGGAAATTTTCTGCGGTCCGCATTCCAAACTCGACATCGACGTACCGGAAGTTCCCAACATGGAATATGCATACCACACATTCGGAATCGAATTTATGCCGTCGACAAGTGGACAAGCGCTTATTCTTGCCAAACTGCCCGAAGGAAAAACCGTCGCTGAGTTTGCGGCAGACGCTGCAAACATCATGACTGCTCCGGGAAAATCCCAAAACCACCTGATGATTCCGAGCGACTACGTTATCGACGGCATAGAAATCGTCCGTGCGCCTATGAACGAACGTTTCAAACACTTGTTGCCGAAGACCGACATCGGAATGACATGGGTTGACGGTTCTGCCGACGGAACTTTTGAAGACGGTGCATATTCCGGAAAAAGCCTGCGTAGAAAAGTGGTTTCCATTGTTAATGGCCGGACAAAATTCAAGGATACAAACAATTCAAGCGCAGATTTCATCGTCGGAGGTGGGAAACCGACTCCAGGCTTGATTCCTGCTATAATCGACTAATTGCTCTTTTGCTTCGGAGGGACGTCGTCTTATCGGCGTTCCCTCCTGATTATTTCAAAATCAAATTAAAACATAAATACATTTCATCGTGATGCTCTATAGACTCTCTTTCCTGATTGCTTCTTTGTTTGCATTGCATGCTGCTGCCGGGCTGCCCGACAGCCTGCTCAGAAAAAAAATGTCATACCCCGACTATCTTTTCCTGCACAACGTGCAACGAGGCAGCGACAATCCGACCGCCATCTCCCAAGAAGCGCTGAACAGCGTTGGCTCAATAGCCGCTCGCTACAGATTTATGGATGGAGATTTTCATGCCCCGGATGCTGCCGGAATACAGAAGAGTTTCGATTCCTCATTCTATGGCATCAAGAAATTGGAGAAAGTGGCATTTGAAGGAATCCTTTCATATTCAAACACATCCGACCGCGACCGTCATTGGAACAGCACGTTGTTTGTCTCTCCTGACAACCCGTTCGTGATTGGCGACTCCATTCCGGGAAATTTCGGAATTGAAAAATTTCATCTGAATGGAGGATTCTCCATAAAAGCTACCCGCAATCTTCACGTCGCTCTTCGCGCAAACTTTATCGTTGGCAGCTCGGCCAACCAAACCGATCCCCGTCCGGAAGTTGATGGGATGCGATTTGCCCTAAACCCGGGCATCAGCTACCAGCTCGGACGATGGACTGCGGGTCTGTCGGGAAATATTGAATGGCTCACCGAAACGGCGGAATACACGGTCGTTCGTTCAACAGACGGGACTCACTATGTATTTCTATTTCACGGGCTTTCGGCTCCTATTGCGAAAAATGCAATTGGCTATCAACGCAAATACAGCGGTACGGCCGGAAAAGGTGCCCTCCAGCTGACCTGGAAAGGCAATGACCTGCAAAACCACTTCGAAGCAAACTATATGCAAGGCAAAGAAGAAGCAGAGGACGGTGGCAGTGCGGAAAAATATAAGGGAGGTAAATACGAAGCCAAGTCGGTGGCCGTCGCCAATCGTTTCATGATTATCCGCTCAAAAAAGACTCATAACATAGGTATGCAGTTGAACTATCGGCAAGTCGATGGAACATCCTATCAGCAACAGCAGCAAACCACTCCGGACGGAAACATCTATTGGAATGTAATCAGTTCGGCGATTTGCCACAAAAGCGACTTTACCGACATTGCCATCTCCTACCGCTTTGATGCGCTGACAAACGAGGGTATCCCTCACTTCACTGCCGGTGCGGAAATGGGATTCTACCGGCAGCAGACTACCCACCACTCCGAACTCTATCGTCAGGAATTTACATCTGCTTTTGCAAAGGTTTTCACTGCGAAAAATCTCCATGTCAAAAAATTTGATTTAAAAATTGGCGTGGATGCAGCTTATGCTACCCGACTCTCAGATGAAAACAAGATAGAATCATCCAAGATAACCGAACGGCTGTTCACTCCGAAATTTGAGTTTCTGTCAGCCGACAGGTTGTCTGCTTCAATCCGGGTTTCGCTGTTTCACCCGCTCTCAATCAAAACGTTCCATGCTGCCATTGGCGGCTTTGCCTCCTACCGTTATGACGGTTATATCGGAAACTTCAAAAGCTTC
>USOC01000118.1 GCA_900556245.1 uncultured Prevotellaceae bacterium | reverse complement strand
GGCTGAAAAGGTGATGAGCTTCAAGTCGCAGGTAAACGGATACGGCAGCAAAACCTCGAAATTCGAAGTCTACGTGATGTCGTCAGCCGACCCGACCAAAGCCGAACTGACCCTCCTGAAAGCCAACCTGCCGGAAGCGCCAGCAAGCGGCTACAGCGACTGGGTAATGTCGGGCAACATCGACCTCAGCGGTTTCAGCGGCAAAGTCTACATCGGCTTCCGCTACACGGCTGAAAGCGACGCCAACTACGCAACCTGGTGCTTCGACGACCTGAAAATAGGCATCCGCGGCGAAGGCGGCAACGTGACTGACAACGACGGATCTGAAGCAAAACCCTACACCGTAGCTGACGTGCTTGGCGGAATCAACGCCGGCACAGACAAATGGGTGAAAGGATACATCGTCGGATTCATCGGTGGTGTCGACGCTAAAACGGCCTCCAAGTTCACTGCCGAAGGAGCAAACGACTTGACGCTTCTGCTTGCTGACGCAGCCGACGTGAAAGACGCCACCCAATGCATCTCCGTGGCTCTTCCGGCCGACAAGCGTGCCGAACTCGGACTGAAGTCAAAGCCTGAAAACCTTGGCAAGGCCGTAGCCCTGAAAGGCAATCTGACTGCCGTCAAATACGGCATTCCGGGCATCGAAATGATTAGCGCATTCAAGTTCTGAACGAACCCGCGAACACAACCAGCAGAAAGAGCCGTTCCGACTGTCCGGAGCGGCTCTTTCTGCTGGTTACAGCATAGCGTTATGAATTACTTGATTTCAATCTGCTTGCAGATATTGGCCTTTTCTTCTGGCGTAAATTTCGGCAAATCGATTGTCAGCACGCCATTCTCGACCGTTGCCGTGATTTTGTCACGCTCCACGTCGTCGGGAAGCGTAAATGTCTGCTTAAACTGCGAATAGGAAAATTCCCGGCGCAGGTAACGCTGGCTTTTCCTGTCTTTTGTCTCGTCCCCACTCTTTTTCTCCATAGAAATGACCAGCTCATTCTGCTCGTCGACATGAACCGTAAGATCATCCTTCGTCATTCCGGGAGCCGCCACTTCAATGACATAGTTCCGGTCGTCCTCACTGATATTGACCGACGGTGCGGTAGCATTGGCTTTGACCACCCAGTCATTTCCGAAAAAGTCGTTGAACACCGAAGGCAGCCAATTTTGCTCTGAAAATCTTCTGACAGGCATCATAATTCAATCCTCCCATTTATTTAGTTGTTTTGTTTTTAAATGTTGCCGGACTCCGTGGCGGTAGCGCCTTTCCGAAATCCACCTTCAGACAAAACAATTTGCATGCCCGACCGCTCGACACGACATCCCTGTCACGCATTTTAAACCCCCATAAGCATCGTTAACGCCCGGGAACGGTAAATTATACTACGTTAAACCATTTTCAACGTCAGAGAAGCCGAAATGGCATTATTGGATGACAAATTGTCGCCACCCCGAAAAACACATCCGCCGCATCCCAAATGAACACGGCGGACGAATTGTTGTGAAACAGCTCCCGACACATCAATAGTTGCGGGCGGCCAGCTGGAAATAGGCTTGGGGATGAGCGCACACCGGACACACCTTCGGCGCCTCTTTGCCAATATGGATATGACCGCAGTTGAGACATTGCCACAGGCAGTCACCCTCACGGGAGAAGACGATTTTTTCTTCGATATTGTGAAAAAGCCGGCGATAGCGGTCCTCATGCTCTTTTTCAACCGCGGCAACACCTTCAAAAAGCACGGCAATCTTCTCAAAACCTTCCTCGCGCGCTTCCTTGGCGAAAGTGGCATACATATCGGTCCACTCGTAGTTCTCACCCTCCGCCGCATCAGCCAGATTCGCCGGCGTATCGGGCACCTGTCCTCCGTGGAGCAGTTTAAACCACAATTTGGCATGTTCCTTTTCGTTGCCTGAAGTCTCTTCGAAGATGTTGGCAATCTGCACATACCCGTCTTTTTTTGCTTTCGACGCATAATAGGCATACTTCGTAGCAGCCTGTGCCTCACCGGCGAACGCTGCTTTCAAGTTCGCCTCAGTCTTTGTCCCTTTCAATTCTTTCATAAACAGAGTCAATTATATGGTTAATTATTCATTTAACAACTGATGGAGACATTTCGTTCTCCGAATGCTCTGGAAAATATCGCTCTTCTCCTCCGTTTTTCCGGGCAGAACCGCCGTCCCTGATACAGACAGGAAAACGGCCTCTTCCCAACCCGGACTTCAACAGAAGGGGCAGGGAGAGGCCGCATATCTTTTTGAGGGAGATTAATCCTCCCTATTTTGCAGGAGCATGGTCGAACTGAGCCTGAACGCCATCGATGACGTTCACGATATAGTCACAGAGTTTCTCGCTTTCGCAGACTATATCCATATAATAGATTCCCTCCTCATAAGGATATATCTTCTTGTTGATATTGTCTACGTTTTCCGAGCGGAGAGCATTGCGATAGTTGTTGATTTCCCGCTCTTTGTTGCGTGAATACATAATATCGTTTTCGTTGACAGTCTCAATGTCACGCAAAATCAGCAACATATTGTCGAGAGCCTCTTGCGTATACTTGAACATCGTCTCGATATTGGCGTTGACCATGTCGTTGAACACGATTTTCGCTTCATGCTGGCGCACCATCGTGCGGGCAAGGTTGTTGCAACTGTCGGCAATACTTTCGATTTCACTGACAATGTTGAGCATGGCAGAGATATGGAGCTTTCCCTCATAACTGAGTCGTCCGTCGACAACGCGATTCAGGTAATTTGCGATTTCAATTTCCATCCGGTCGGAAATCTCCTCATACTTGCCAATGCGCGAATAAAGTTTGTTGAACTCCTCAGTATCCGGCTTGATATACTGCAACGCCTTCACCATCGAGAACATACGGTTCACCCGCTCGGCATAGACCGTAATTTCAAGTTGCGCCTGCGTGATGTTGAGTTCGGAGGCATTGAGCATTCCATGGGAAATGTATTTGAGCTGGAATTCGTCATCGTCTTTCTTCTTCGGCTTAATCAGGAAGTTTGTCACTTTCACATAGAAGTTTGTCAGCCAAATCATAATCGACACGTTCACAAGGTTGAACGCCGTGTGGAAAATCGACAGTCCGAACGAAACGGCAAACTGCAGTGAAGCTATCTTCGCCAGGATTGAAGGATCGCCCTTTCCACTGACGGCAAGCTGATAGGCGTCAGGGCTGGCCTTTTCGAGCCCGTCGAGAAACGTCATCAGCGCATGCGGGTCGCCACAGCCGGTCGCCTTGGTAATCCATGTGTTCAAATCTACAAACGGGAAGAAAAGCACGAGTGCCCAAAGCGTTCCGAAGCAGTTGAACATCAAGTGACCCAATGCCGCTTTCTTGGCCGCCGCATTCGCTCCGAGAGAAGCGACAATCGGCGTAATCGTCGTTCCGATGTTGCTTCCGAGCACCATGGCGCAAGCGATGTCAAACTGAATCCAGCCTTTGCTGCACATAATCAGGATGATGGCAAACGCAGCCGACGACGACTGGATAATCATCGTCAGGACAATACCGATAAACAGGAAGAAGAGCACCGAAAGGAAGCCCATCGACGAATAATCGGAAAGGAAGCTGAAAATTTCGGGATTCGACTTGAGGTCGGGCACATTGGAGTTGATATATTCCAGACCAAGGAACAAGAGCGAAAAACCGATGAGAAACTCCGCCGTCGACTTGTAGCTGCTCTTTTTCGAGAACATAAACGGTATCGACAAGCCAATCAACGGCAATATAAACAATTGCACATCAACCTTAAATCCGAAAATCGTGATAATCCAAGAGGTGACCGTCGTTCCGACGTTCGCGCCCATGATGACCGCCATTGAGTCGGCAAGCGACATCAGCCCGGCATTCACGAAACTGACGACCATCACGGTCGATGCCGACGAACTCTGAATCAAAGCGGTAATGAAAATACCTGTAAACAACCCGGCGAAGCGGTTTTTCGTCATGGCCGACAAAATGTTTCTCATTCTGTCGCCGGCCACTTTCTGTAACCCTTCACTCATAATTTTCATTCCGTACAGGAACAATCCTACCGCTCCTATGAGAGACAGGAAATCTAAGAAAGAATAATCCATTATCGGTGTAAGTTTCAAAATGAGCGGAATTTATGTCGATTGCCGCCCGCTGTTATTTTTCCGCAAAGATAAAAAAAGACCGTCGCAGAAAAAAGCGGTTTGTTTATTTTTTTTAACGGTAGATATAACAAAACCATGAAATTTCCTCCCATTTTCCAAAATCTTATCTAAAAAATCTTAATCCGGCAATCATTTCCGCTTCCGGAATGTTTTATTCTTACCGTCCGGACATTTTATACAGGACGAATCTCAGTGTCAGACGAATCACGTCCGGAAAACAAATGAAAGACAAACATAAATTTTTATGCTATGAGCGACAACATTCAGATATTCTGCGAAAACACCGGCGCATATCTCAACGTCAAAGGCGGGGAGACGCTGCTGGAAATCTATGAAAGAATCAAAGACAAGATGGGGATAAGACCGATTTGCGCCCACGTCAACAACAAGACCGAAGGCCTCTGCTATCCGGTGTTTATGCCCAAAAAAGTAAAATTTCTCGACCGCAGAAGCCCTTCCGGACAACGGATGTACGTACGCTCGCTCTGTATGGTGCTTGCCAAGGCCGTCCACGACCTGTTCCCGCAGGAAGAACTCTGTCTGGAACATTCCGTCTCGAAAGGCTACTTCTGCCTGCTGTCGCACCGGCAGGAAGTGGAGGAAGCCGATGTTGAGCAAATCAAAAAGCGGATGAAAGAGCTGATTGCCGCTGACATTCCGTTCGAACGCGAAATGAAACTGACCGAAGACGTCATCGCCGAATTCAAAAAAGCCGGCATGCACGACAAAGTGCAGCTGCTCGAATCCGGCACAGACCTCTACGCTGTCTATTACCGTCTGGGAGACTACATTGACAGTTTCTAC
>USOC01000117.1 GCA_900556245.1 uncultured Prevotellaceae bacterium | reverse complement strand
ATCATAGTCTGTCACCATCTCGCCAAAACTGCGACTGGTGCAAATAGTCTGCCGCCGCACAACCTCTGCGGTATCGATACACGATATTCCATTCAGTTCCATCCAGGTCTGCACTCCCGGCTTCGTAAAATGCCTTCTCACCCAACCTTCCGGCCTGTCGGAAAATTCTAACGGTGTACGGATACCCAAATAGTGCAGTTTTGACAACGTCTGTCGCCCTACACCCCACACTTCCGCCAATGAGAAAAGCGACAATGCTTTCCGACGCTTCTCTTCCGTATCGATTACACAAACCGACCGATATGCCTTATATTGCTTGGCAAATTTGCTACCCACCTTGGCCAAAGTCTTACTGGGAGCAACGCCTACGCTTACCGGAATATCCGTATAGAGCAGAACTTTCTCAACGACACCGCGCATATAGGCCTCTATACCACAACTCGGACACAACCCGTCCAGATATAGAAAACTTTCATCAATCGAATAGACTTCTGAATGAGGCACTGACGACCGGAGAATATTGTTCACCCGTTTCGACATGGCGGCATAAAGCATCATATTCGTGGAAAACAGCCTAACACCGTACCGCTCCACAATTTCCCGGACCTTGAATATCGGATCTCCCCGGCGAAGACCTACAGCCTTCGCCTCCGGAGTCAGGGATATGATACAGCCGTCGTTGCTCGACAAAACACACATCGGCTTTCCGTTCATCCCGGGATGGAACACCTTTTCCACCGAACAAAAAAAACTGTTGCAGTCCACCAAAGCAATCATGCAAATCGCTCTAAAAAACAGGCTTGTGGATGACGTATGTCACCACTCCCCACACCGAAAAATCATCTCCTTCCACGACCTCTATCTCCGGAAATTCCGGATTGGCAGGAACCAGCCAGAGACTCCCGTCCCTGACCGACACTCGCTTGAGCGTATATTCCCCGTTCAGCTCGCACACGGCTATCTGTTTTTCAGTCGGATTTCGCTGACTCTTGTCCACTATAATCAAATCGCCGTCGTTCACGCCGGCATCAATCATCGAACGCCCTTGCACACGTATCAAATAGGAAGAATCCGGATGCGGACAAAGCATTTTCATAACATCAACATCCTGAGCCAACTCATCGCTGCTCAATGGAATCGGAAACCCCGCCACCACCTTGATATCAAAATAAGACAAAATCATCGGCTTCACTCGACGGAACTCCGCCACCTCTCCCAACTGCCGCAAGAAAACATCGGATTGCGCAGACTGATCTGCCTCCATCCGACGCAAGATGCAATCCCGGATAAACTCCGTCTTGTTCGACCGGCTATCAATATAAGCCGCAACTTTCTTATCGGCACGAAAAGCATAGAGCTTACTCGTCCCCTTCCGCCGTCCGGCACCATTGCGCCTGCCGCCTCTTCCCGATTTCTTTTCTTGAAGTGCCATATTTAAATACCCCCTGTCGTACAGGCCGCTCATTCTACAAACAAAGATACACCTTATTTTTGAAATACGTTATACACTTTTCAAAAAACATAACATGCAAAATTCATATTCTGAAAAACCGGAACTGAGCCAGTCGACTCCTTTCCGAAACAAAAGAAAAGGTAGCGAAAGCCATCTCAACATTCCGCTACCCATCTATTATCAAGGAAATGAAATCATAACGTCATAATTAATCCACACAGATGCAATATCCTCCATTTCAGCAGCCGCACACGACAGACACCGGAGCAAAGCAGTCACAGCCATAACCCTTTTTCTCCTACTGATTGATTAACTTCCAAACCACATCGATATTATCCGAGATAACCAAATCATCAGGAGTAATATTCAGGCTGTCCACCGTACTCATTTTTGCCTCGCTGTCGGAATGAATCGAGCGGGCCTGCGACTGAATGGCAAGACACCCTGAATGATAGGTGATTTGCTCCACTTCTCCAAGCTGGCATCCGACAGCGATGGCCATAATCGATGCCTTCTCGCGCGCATCCTCCACCGCTCGACGAATCATCTTCAACTGAACCGGACGCATATCCTGCACCGTATAGGAAATATCAATCTGCGCACCCGGTATAAATTTCCCTACGCCGCGCACAATCTTATTGACAAGCTCGTTGCCGATGGGCAAATCCACCATAAACACTTGAATCCACTCGTAGCCATCAATCGTTTTTCCGAGATAATGCCCTTTAGAGTCATAGTCGTTTTCCTCATGATCCGAAATATCAAACCGGATAGTCTTGGCTAACGTACCTGGCTTATGATTGAATTCCAAAATCTTAGACATCCACGAAGTGTTTTCGCTCGCTTGCTTATAGGCCGAAGAATAATCATCGAACACACATTCAACCGTCACTTCCAACCGCGTAACATCAGGCTTCACATAAACAGCCCCTTTACCTGTTACTTCAATTGTTCCCATTACCGCCTGTTTCTATTTTCCAACACTTTAATTATCACATGCAACTGCTGCTCGTAGTGGGCATCCGGACATATCCGGCTGAGTCGGCACTCGAAAACCTCACTCCACCCCATATCAAAATAGCAAGCCTATTCGCGATTCTCGTCTCGGGGTATATAGCCAAGCACAAACTCTTCCCCCTCCGGATCATAATTCCTTTCATCCGTCGGACGACGATAGACAATAGCCACCGCCGACGGATCATATCGATTCGCCTCATCCCTTACGAGCCATAATCTTGTCCCGACTTTCAACTCTCCCCACACTTCATTGGCATCGTGGTACTGACGACCTGCCACATGACACTCCTTAAAATAACATTTCTTCGCTTTCATGACATTTTCTGTTGCACAATTATCTATCTACCCTGCAAAAGTAATGGGTCATTGTCCCAAAAAGCGGTACAATAGCAATCTTTTACGAAAAAATGCCCCTCTTATCCCTACCTGAACTTGCCATCAAAATTTAAGCGCATTCTATGACGGCTCTCATTAATTTGCTTTCCACAGAATAGCTTGTCACTCTTTTTCATACCTGCGCAGAGCCAAAGCGTGCATTTCCGCCACTTCGCTGGCAAGCGATTGCGGAGAAATCACCTGCAGCCACTCTCCATGCGACAAGAGAAATCGCTTGAAATCACCAGTCGGACTCAGTCGAACCTCATAATCGGCATATCCATCAGATTCTTCCACTAATTCCTGCGTGCGATGAACCGGCAAATCACGAAGATAATAGCGTTCCTTTCCATACGCTCTCAAAACAATGCGCCGCACCTCGACATCGGTGTCCCGCACAATCCCGAAACAATCTTGAAAAAACGCCTGAGCGTCAAAATCGCTGCTTATATGAAACTTTTGCGACTGCTCTTCAAGTGCAACAATGCGGTCAAACGACAATATCCTAAATGCACCTGTATCGGGAAACCGCACCAGCACATACCACCGACGGTTATAAAGTTTCACACAATATGGCTCAACTTCGAAATGGCGAACCTCCTCACTCTGATATTTACGATAGTCGATAGCAAGCGTTTTCGAATGTCGCATCGACTCAATAGCACGTTGCAGCAACACCCCTTCCGACGGGATGTACTCCAACAGAATACGATCACCGACCGATCTGTTTTCTGCCAACACATTATTGAGCGACAACATATTGACCATCCAGTCTTCCACCTTGTACTGTTCCAATTCGCCTGCATTTTCAATTGAATAGCGCCAACCGTTCGAACGGTCGCAGACGATACGAATCCCGAAAATATCCTCAATCTCCTCACGATGACGATTAAAGGTAGTACGCGCCAAAGAATTTCCTTCGCTGACAACAGATAACTGCCAACGACGTCCCAGTTCTTCAAACGTAATCGGTCCAAATCGGTAAATGGTCTCTACGAGCCAGATATAAGTTTTAAAAAGCTCCTTGTGTCGCATCGTACAACAGATATGATAAGACTGTTCAATAAAAAGCCGAAATCATCCGGACTTTTTGCGGCAAATCTTGCCGGGGAGCGATACGAATCGATTCCCACGCCACGCCCAACACTGCAGAATGCACAGTGCGTCTGACACTGATGTTGTTTTCCCAAAGCGTTGTTACTTCATTCCGATAGCCCAAGCGCAACGCAGTCCCGCCAAAATGAAAATCAACAGTCAGCAAATTGTCCATATCAAAACGGTTGCCCCACCAGCCGAAATTGACGGCATCCGAATAATTGCCCAGATAGATTTCATAGAAACTCTGGTCGTAGTCAGGCAGAAAAAAACAGCCGACGACAGGGAGCGTTGCCTGATAGCGCAGTGTCAGAGGCAATCGTCCGAGACGGGTACGATAGACGGCCATCCCCGTCAGTCCTAAATGGAGATGGACCAAAGGCGAACAGACATTGTTGGAGTTCCGCGGATTATAAGTCACCCCTCCGTCAAACCCCAACACTCCGCCCGCATAGACCGACAGCCCCTGCACTTGAGAAAGATTCCATCGGTGCATCAATCCCCATTCCACATCAGCCGACAGCGTATGCAGTTGGTTGTTATGAGCCGGATTATCACTATTGTCGTAAGTCAAGCCAGCCGAAATCTGGTTCGCCCACTCCGGGCTATAGCGCGCCGTGCGAAGCCGCTCAAATCCGATTCTGACATGCGCCCCCTGATAACGCAACGGGCTTAGATAGGTGTCGACCGAACGCACACCCCCTCCATCGACAGTCACGGCTACAGCCGACGGACGCAACACGGTCTCTCCGTCTGAGGCAAGCCCTGCCAGTGCTGCAGCAAGCAGACAGAAAGCGGCAGTCAATATGCGTCGTCCGACCTTCATTGCTCTTCGTCGACAAACAGACGAGTCTGCCCGGTCAGTTCGTCTCTGACATCATTTTGATTGATTAAATCGCTCCCACTTGCGGAGGCAGCCTCCAGATCGACGGCAGGAACGGCCTCCTCCTCTTCCGGAACTTCCCGCGGCTCGATTTCTTCGATTTGCCCGACAGCATACGTCGACAGCCGCTTTCCCTTAGCCTTAAAGCTCTTTG
>USOC01000116.1 GCA_900556245.1 uncultured Prevotellaceae bacterium | reverse complement strand
TCACGGCTAAAGAAAGTATGTCGGGGCTCTACAAGATTCTCGACGACCAAGTTGCCACTCCGCTCGCCCGCATTTCAGGTGTCGGACAGGTTTCTATTTCCGGTCTTGCCGAACGGGAAGTCCAAATCTACTGCGACCCTTACAAATTGGACGCCTATGGCATCACAATCGAGCAAATCGGACAAGTTCTCGCCAACGAAAACCTCAACGTACCTGCCGGAACAATCGATATCGGCTCTAACGTCTATTCAATGCGCGTACAGAAAGAATTTACCGACGTGTTCGAAATGCTCAACGTCGTTGTGGCAGTTCAAAACGGCAATCCGGTCTATTTGCGCGACGTTGCACGCATTGAAGACGCCCCACAGGAACGCGCTGAAGAATCGTACACCAACGGCGAGCTCGGAGGAATGATTGTCATCCAGAAACAATCCGGGGCAAACTCTGTGGAAATTGCGGAATCGGTCAACAAAAAGCTCGAGCAAATCAAGAAAGGACTGCCTTCCGACATCAAAATCGGCACAATTGTAGACACCTCGGAAAACATTATCCTCACCATCAATTCTCTGCAAGAGACCATCCTCACGACAATGCTCATCGTCTGCTTCGTCGTGCTGCTCTTCCTCGGACGCTGGCGAGCCACGTTTGTCATCGTGCTGACCATCCCCATTTCCCTGCTGTCAGCACTGACCTACCTCCTTGCGACAGGCAATACATTGAACATCATATCAATGAGCGCCCTATCGATTGCCATTGGTATGGTGGTCGACAACGCCATCGTGGTGCTTGAAAACATCACGACCCACATCGAGCGAGGCAGCCGTCCGCGACAGGCGGCCATGTTCGCGACCAACGAGGTGGCAATCTCTGTTATCGCCTCTACGCTGACAACAATTGCCGTGTTCCTGCCGCTGACGATGATTGACGGCATCGCAGGTATCATGTTCCGCCAGTTGGGATGGATGGTGACGATTATCCTCTCCGTATCGACCATTGGCGCAATCACTCTGACCCCGACGCTCTGCGCGCTTATGCTGCGTCTGAACAAAAAGCAGAACCTGTTCCAAAAGTTGGTGTCAAATCCTTTTGACCGCGGTCTGAAGAAGGTGACCAACGGCTACGCAGGCCTGCTCCGCTGGTGCGTGCGCCACCGCTGGATTACCCTAATCGTGATGCTGGGAATGTTCTTCTTCTCGCTCTTTGTGCTGATGCCACGCATCAAGACCGAATTCTTCCCGGCACAGGACAATGCCCGAATCAGCATGACCATCAAACTGCCGGCCGGCACCCGTCAGGATGTCACCCGGGAACTCGGTTTCCGCATTACGGCGCAACTTCGTGAAAAATATCCGGAAATCGAGACAATCAACTTCTCGGAAGGACAAGCAGGTGAAGACAACATCTTCGGAAACATGTCGGACAACGGTAACAACATCCTGAAATACAACATCCGCACGACAACCTCATCGAAACGCGAACGCACCCTCAACGAAATCTGCGACGAAATCCGTAAGGATATGGCAGAATATCCGGAAATCCGCACATTCAACGTCTCTGCCGGTGGCGGCGGCGGCGGTGTCGGCGGCGAATCGGCTGTTGAAATTGAAATCTACGGACACGACTTCAACAAAGGCGACGCCTTCGCCAACGCTGTAGCCGACCGGATGAGAAAAGAGAAAAGCTGCTCTCAGGTTGACGTCAGCCGCGACGAATACACCCCGGAATACCGCGTCGACTTCGACCGCGAAAAACTGGCGCTCAACGGACTGAACATGGCAACAGCGTCGACGTTCCTGCGCAACCGCGTGACAGGTAATGTATCGACCTACTACCGTGAAGACGGTGACGAGTATGACATTCGCGTGCGCTACGACAAGCAATTCCGTCAGTCGGTAGAAGACATCGAAAACATCACCATCTACAACAGCGCAGGCAAAGGCATCAAAATCCGCGACCTCGGACGCGTCGTAGAGTCGCAGTCTCCTCCTACGATTGAACGCCGCGACCGCGAGCGCGTCATCACCGTAAAATGTATCGTGGCCAAAGGCTACGCGCTCTCCGACGTGATTGGCAGCGCCACAAAAGTGCTGGACGACATTGAAACGCCTTCCGGATTCACTTGGCAGTTCGGAGGAACATTCGAAGACCAACAAGACACGTTTGCTGACATGTTCCTGCTGATGATTCTGATTATCGTACTCGTATTCATCATCATGGCTTCACAGTTTGAATCGCTGACCTATCCGTTTGTCATCATGTTCTCAATTCCGTTTGCATTGACCGGCGTGTTGCTCGGACTTTACTTCACCGGAACTCCTCTCAGCGTCATGGCTCTGCTGGGCTTCCTGATGCTTATCGGTATTGTGGTGAACAACGGTATCGTGCTTATCGACTATATCATGCTCTGCCGCGAACGCGGACAAGGCCTGATGAACGCCGTCATCACTTCCGGACGCTCCCGTCTGCGCCCAATCCTGATGACTACGCTCACGACAGTCCTGGGAATGGTACCGATGGCTTTAGGTACGGGTGAAGGTTCTGAAATGTGGCGCGCACTGGGTATGTCAGTTGCATGGGGACTCTCCTTCTCGACTGTCATCACGCTGATTATCATCCCGACGCTTTACAGCATTTTTGCCGGCTTCGGCATCCGCCGCCAACGCCGCAAAGAGCTTAAATTGATCAAACAACATAAAAATTAACCCCTAACAGCGACAATAGAATATGAAAGCAGTGTTCATCGCATTCAACCAAGCTCACCAAGAAGACGTGGCCTTGACAATTAAAGTACTGCACTTGATAGGATATAGAGGAGGGCAGGCGCTCATCGGAGCCGGATCTTCCAAAGGAGAACCCCACTTGGGCTCCCACGCCTGGCCGACTCTCAACGGAGCTTATCTGACCATCGTCGAAGACAAAACCGTCGGAGAACTTCTCTCCCGGCTGAAAGCCATCGACGAAGAAAACCCGCAGCTCGGTCTGCGGTCTTTCACCTGGAACATAGAAGGAATGATTTGACCATTTCCACAATTCGCACAAGAGCGGGCGGGCATCTCTGAGGATTGCCCGCCCGCTCTTGATTTGAATCCGAGACAGATAAAGAAGCGCTACTTGTTGAGCATCTCTTTAATCGACCCGATAGAACCAAGCAGTCCGGTCGCTTCATACGGGATATAGACCGTCTTGTTGTCCTTCCCGCTCACCATCTCTTCCAACGTCTTGATATACTTCACGGCAAGCATATAGGTTGCCGGATCCGTCTTCGTATCCTTAATCGCCTCCGCAACGCGACGAATAGCCTCCGCCTCCGCTTCAGCCTGCAGCACCTTTGCCCGCGAAACGCCTTCGGCATGCAAAATCTCAGCCTGTTTGATAGCCTCTGCCTGATTGATTTGCGACTGGCGTTCACCTTCCGAACGGAGAATCAACGATTTCTTTTCACCTTCGGCATTCAAAATCTCCGCACGGCGGTTGCGTTCTGCCTGCATCTGTTTTTCCATGGCTTCACGCACGCTTTCCGGAGGCGTGATATCCTGGAGCTCGACACGGTTGACCTTGACTCCCCATTTGTTGGTCGCATCGTCGAGAATCGTCTGCAAGCGCGAGTTGATAGTGTCGCGCGAGGTCAGCGTCTCGTCGAGTTCCAGCTCTCCAATGACATTGCGAAGGGATGTCTGTGTCAGCTTCTCGATGGCATTCGGCAAATTGTCGATTTCATAGACAGACTTTTTCGGATCGACAATCTGAAAATAGAGCAACGCATTAATTTCAGTGGTAACAATGTCTTTCGTAATCACCTGCTGCGAAGGAAAGTCATACACCTGCTCGCGCAGATCGATTGCGCTTGTGGCCGTAAGCCGCACAATCGTACGCCCCCCGATGCTGTTTTCCACCCGACGCGTATAGATGGTCTTGGGCTTGTCGATGAACGGCCAAATGATATTCAGCCCCGGCGACAAGACACTATGAAACTTTCCAAGCCGCTCAATGACCCGGGTTTCCGACTGGGGAACAACCTTCACTCCCGCAAACACAAGGATTGCCGCAATGACAATCACAAGAATTAAAAAAATCAAGGATTCCATATATCAAAAATTAAGATTAGACAAATCAGACGGGTTCTACAATCAGCACAATGCTGTCGTAGCCTGTCACACGGACAGCGGTACCCTGCTCCACAAAGTCGAATCCCGGCGTCCGGAACTGCCAATTGTCTCCATCGATTCGAAGCCGTCCGATTCCTGCGGCATCCGTTGCCGACATCACCACCGCATTCCGACCAATCAGAGCGTCCATGTTGCTCGGTTCTGCTGTTGCCTGCCTGCGCTGACGGCGAATGAGCGGCCGAAACGCAACAAAAGCAATGACTGTGCCTACCGCCGCCACAATCATCTGCGCATTCCATTCAAATCCCAACAGTGCGGTCAGCATCGCCAACAGACATCCTCCGACCAGACAGAAAAACGCGAAAGTGCCGGTCAGAAGTTCGACAATGGTAAACACAGCTGCCAATATCAGCCAAACCAGCCATGGCGAAAGCGACAATTGAGAAAAAATCTGTTCCATAGTATTTAGCTTAAATTCTTATAAAGCAAAAATAAACGATTGCCCACAAATATGCAACAAGGCCCGCTCCGAATTCAACATTTTGCATCAAAATAATTCGTTAGTTAAAGAATATTCATCATATTTGTTTTAATATTGAAAATATATCAATATATTTGCAATACATACAGAGATAAACGCATTAAAATTCAATTGTAAAATGAAAAACGATTCAAAAAAATTCCTGCTGGAAGAAAAAGACATACCCTGCTCATGGTATAACGTCATCACAGACATGCCCGTGAAGCCAAAACCGATGCTCCATCCCTCAACGCACCGACCGATTACAGAAGAAGACCTGTCTGCCATCTTCTCTGAAGAAGCAGCTCGCCAGGAACTCAACACAACAGACCGATGGATTGAAATTCCGGA
>USOC01000115.1 GCA_900556245.1 uncultured Prevotellaceae bacterium | reverse complement strand
GCGCTGAAGCCTATCAGCCACTTCGGGTCAGCGGTCCAGAAGTCCGCCGGCAGACGTTCCAGCAGGTGGACAGCGCCATAGCCGCCACGGCTGCAGACGACGGCACGCACTTCCGGATTGCTGTAAGCGCAAATCATGTCCGACAGACGTTGGTCGGCGGTGCCGCTGTATGAGCCACAGGCATTTTTGCAGTTACCGCTTACCTGCGGGCGGAATCCCCAGCGTTTAAGTGTCGCGCAAGCCAAGTCGACCAAGCGGTGTTCAATTTTGCTTGCCGGCGACAGAATTGCTACGGTGTCGCTTTCTTTCAGAGCTTTTGGAAATATCATTCTTTGTTTTGCAATATCGAGTTTCGGTTTTTTTGTTTCAGTTCACTTGCACTTTGATGCCCCGGCTTCTGAACCGTTCGGCAATTCGTTCCAGTTCATCGCGTTCCACTTTGCGCAACGACACTTCCGGCGTCGGGCGGTCGATGGAATAGAGCATCACCTCTGCCGGACGAATTTCTTCGTAGGCTTTTGCCAGTGCTTCCACTTCGGCATCTGTCGTGTTGTCGATGGTTTCGCCGTCGTGTTCTCCGCGCAGCATCATCGTCTGCACAATGCATTGGCCGCCAAAGCTTTTCAGTAGCCTGACGGTTTCTGCCACTGAAAATGCCGGATTGTTCGGGCGGTCGATCAGTCGCACCGTACGGTCGATGGCTGAATCAAGTTTGAGGATGTTGTTGTCCACTTTCTTCAGTGCATTGGCAACATCCTCTCGGCCAATCATTGTGGAATTTGACAGCACGCTGATTTTCACCTTCGGAAAATATTTGTCGCGAAGCGCAATGACATCGTCGACTACGCCTTCGAAGTCCGGATGCAGCGTCGGTTCGCCGTTGCCCGAAAAAGTGATTACGTCGAGCCGTTCGCCGGCTTCGCTCATCGATTTCAGCTTCGTTTCCAAGGCTTTTCTCACCTCCTCCCGGCTGCTGATACCAGCTTTGCCCGAACCTTGGGCGTTGTATCCCGCTTCGCAGTAGACACAGTCGAACGAACATATCTTCCCATCGTTAGGCATCAGATTGATTCCTAATGAAGTACCGAGCCGACGGCTGTGAATCGGTCCGAAAACGGTATCGTGAAACAATATTGTGACCATGATTATGAGTGTTTTGTCAGTTCCTTAAATAATTGGATATAGGCTTCGGCGACGGAATTTTCCGAGAATCGAGCCACAGTGTCGTCGTGGAGTTTTTTGCGGTCGGCATCTGATGTCGTAGCCCATATTATTCCGTCGGCAAGTGAAGCGGCGGCCGGATATGCCGCCAGCCATCCGTTTTTCCTGTGCCGGATGATGTCGCGTTGTCCGCCTCGGTCGAATGCCACCGCATAGCATCCGGAAGCCAGCCCTTCGATGAGCGTCGTCGGGAGTGTCTCGAAGTGGGACGACGAGACCACTACATCGCTTGTGCGGTAGATGTCGGGGATACGACCGGGGTCAACAGGCCCGAGGTGGCGTATCGGGAGGCGTATTTTTGAGAGTAGCGATACATCGCGGATATCGCCGAACAGTTGCAATTCCATGTTTTCAGCCAAATTCGGGTGGCTGTCGGCGATGATGTTGACAGCTTCCGTCAAGAGTTCCAGTCCTTTGATGGGGTCGTCGAGTCGTGCGGCTCCCATCGTAATCACTTTTTTCTTCATATCGCCGGTTCGGTGCCAGTCAAACTTATCGGCAGGCAGCGCATTTGGTATGACAGAAATGGGCTTGTCACGTAGCAGTGTGCTCTTTCGGCAACAGTCGGCAAGCCAGTTGCTTACGGCCACATAGTGAATGTCGGCGTGGTCGGCAAGCGCCTTTTTTCGTTTCCAAACTGTTCGCGCCAGGTCGTTGCCTCTCGGAAATCTCAGAAAACGGCAATTGCCACATCGGTCGGTATAGTTTTGGCAATCAAATGCATGGTGGCATATTCCTGTGCAACACCACATATCGTGCATGGTCCAGACGATTTTTTTGCCGGATTTTGCCAGGCGCAAGATGTCGTTGAGCGACAGCAATCCTTGATTGATCCAGTTGAGGCATACGATGTCAGCGTTCTGCACCCAAGGATGGGACAAAACGTCAACCCCATATCTGGCAGTCGATACCTTGAACAAATCGCGGCGGGAAAACCCGTTGCGCATGAATATGCCAAGGCGTTCGCGTAGAAACGCCCAGCGACGTTGTTCTTTTGTCCCTGCTACATCGACCAATGGGTCGTCGGTCGAGCGGTCGGCCACAAGCATTCGGGCGTCAATGTCGTGAGCGGCCAACGCATGAGTCAGCCGACGGCTGACGATAGCGGCTCCGCCTTTTGATTCCGACGTGTTGAGAATCACAACTTTCATTATTATTCGCTTATTGAGTCGGCCGGAAATGGAATTGCCGAACTGTATTTCATTAAAACGATGTTTTTCAAACCACTGCGTGCTTCGAGGAACTTCAGCATTTTCTCCTCTTGTGCTGCCGGCAGGGGAGAATTGAGCGTTACAATCGCGATGTTGACTGAGGTGCTTTCTGTCGTGGCTGACTGTCTGGCAAATACGTTTCGGGAGATGGAAAATGCTTCTACCTGTGGGAAAAGAACTTTCAGTTCGGCGACAATCGACTTGGAGAGAAGATTTCCAGTGTTGAGCACCGTTCGCAGCGAATCTATTTCTTGTGTCTGCGTCTCGAGTTTCTTTTGGTTGGAGGTGAAAATTTCGCCAAACATCTGAGAACTCAATTTGTTGATGTCGACTTCGCCCTGCGTAAATCCCTGGCTGATTTCAAGGTCAACACCTTCCAGACCGGCTTCGTTCAGTTTCGTGTACATCGCTACTTTCAGCGAGTCAAGCGGCAGTTTTTCGCCGATGAGCGACACTTTGACTACTTTCCGCCCA
Organism: uncultured Prevotellaceae bacterium; assembly: GCA_900556245.1. GTDB lineage: Bacteria > Bacteroidota > Bacteroidia > Bacteroidales > Muribaculaceae > Limisoma. Next base: position 2,111 of record USOC01000115.1, on the reverse strand, counting down.
TCGTCTACAATTGCCGAACGGCGAATCACCTGCGTATTGGGAAATACAAATTCCTTATCGACAAATGCATTGGCAGTCGCTACAAAGCGGCTTTCTTTCAGCATGACGACAGTCAGATAGACACTCGGTATAATTGTCAGTACAATGATGGCATAGACAATGCGATTCACTCGCTTTGCCCTGTTGGTATCATTGATTTTGACTCTGGGAAAGCGGAAGAGATGCACGCCGAGTGCCGTAGCCGTCCCGATGAAGATAGAGTTGATTAAGAACAGATAGAATGCACCGAGGAAATACGACCACTGCCATGTTGCCAGTCCGTAGCCGGCCGTGCATAGCGGCGGCATCAGCGCCGTAGCGATTGCCACACCCGGAACAACATTGCCTTTCTGTTTGGATGTGGCACCAAGGATACCGGCAAACCCGCCGAAAAAGGCAATCAGCACGTCGTAGATCGACGGAGAGGTGCGGGCAAGCAGTTCCGAGCGTTCTTCATTGAGCGGGGAGAGGAGAAAATAGATGGTAGATGCAATGATGCTGAACAGCGCCGCCATCGCAAGGTTGCGGAGAGAACGCTTGATGAGCGGAAAATCGTGGATTCCGATTCCGAGTCCCATGCCCATAATCGGTCCCATAAGGGGGGAAATGAGCATCGCACCGATGATTACCGCCGTCGAGTTGACATTCAGGCCGAGAGAGGCTATAAACATCGCCGTGATGAGAATCAGAATGTTTGTTCCGCGGAACGAAACGCCTTCCTTGATGGATTCAATTACGGATTCTTTGTTTTCCAGACTGTCGGTCAGGTTAAAATACCATTGGAAATACCGGCGCATGCTTCGGAAGATATTTTCTTTCTTCTTTGTTTCCATATCGTTATCTTTTTAGGATTTTCTTGAGATTGAATTGCTCTTTTTTGAAGATGAGCGCAATGAAAATCATCAGTAGCAGGGTGTTGGACGAAAGACGGACAGCGAGGCTTTCGGTCGGAATCCATTCCGAAACGGCAAACAAGGCTCCTGCCACTATCGTGTAGAGTCCGATTGTCCGGATGTCGTAGCCAATCGGGTTTTTCTTCTGACCGACAATGTAGGAGAGTACCATTGCTACGCCGTAGCCGGCGACTCCTGCCCACGCGCAGGCCATATAGCCATATTTCGGGACAAGCAGGATATTCATTGCAATCAGCACAGAGCATCCCACCAGCGAGAAGACCGCTCCCCAAAGCGTCTTGTCGATGAGCTTATACCAAAACGAGAGGTTGAAATAGACGCCCATCAGTATCTCGGCGGCCATCACAATCGGCACGACCCGCAATCCTTCCCAATAGTCGGGATTCGGCGCGATGACGTATTTCAGCAAATCCAGGTAGAATACCACACAGAGGAATGCAAGCAGTGTGAAAATCACGAAATACTTCATGGCTTTCGCATAGAAGTCCTTGCTGTCGCGGTCTCTGCTCTTGCTGAACACGATAGGCTCGTAGGCATAGCGGAACGCTTGTGTCAGAAGTGCCATAATCATGGCGATTTTGCTGGCGGCTCCGTAGATGCCGAGTTGGGTTTTGGCGTCGCTTCCGGGATAGACGTGGCTGAAAATGATTTTGTCGGTCACCTGATTGAGAATGCCGGCTATGCCAAGAATCAGTATCGGATAGGAATAGTTCAGCATCCGCCGGGCGAGTTTCCGGTCGAATCCTCCGCCAAATTTCAGATAGGGAATCATCAGCAGCATGACGATGCCTGTGCCGATAAGGTTGAAAAAGAAGGCGTAACCCACTTCACTGCCGTCCATCAGCACGTAATAGCTGATATTCAAGGCGATGTTGAGCACGATGAAGAGCAGTTTCAGTCCCACGAACACATAAGGGCGTTTCTTATAGCGCAGATAGGCGAACGGAATGCATTGAAAGGCGTCCATCGCTACGACAATCATCATCATTCCGATGTACCAAGGATGTGTCCCGTAGCCCATTGCTCCTGCAATCGGACCGAGGAACGAAAGCCCGGCGGCGACGAAAGCCAGCGAGGTGGCTCCTACCATAAAAAGCGTCGTCGAATAGACGCGTCCGGGATTTTCGTCCGACTTGTTGACGTAGCGGAAAAATGTGG
>USOC01000114.1 GCA_900556245.1 uncultured Prevotellaceae bacterium | reverse complement strand
GCCGTCTCGCCTCGGCAAGCGGCAATGCCGGCATCTGCGACAACTCATAGTTCTTGCGTAGCACTTCCTGCCCACGGCGAATCCGCCCGGCCGCCAATTCAGACCCGGCGGCAATTTCCTGTACGACAGCCGGCAAAGCCGCCGCATCGCGCGTATACGCGACAATATGCCTGTAGCAAGGTGCAATCTTGACGGCAGTATGCACCGCCGAAGCCGTCGCTCCGCCAATCAGAATCGGAATATCCATTCCTTCGGAATCCATCAGGCGGGCCACCCGACACATTTCTTCAAGCGAAGGCGTAATCAGTCCGCTCAAGCCAATAAAGTCGGCATTCTCTTCTTTTGCCGCCCGCACAATGGTTTCAGCCGGCACCAAACCCATTGCATCGCAGCACGACCGCTACAATATTTTTTCCAATATCGTGAACATCGCCTTTCACTGTCGCAATAACGATTTTTCCCGCCGATTTACGTCCTCCTGCAGACTGTTCGCATTCGATGAACGGCTGAAGCCAAGCCACAGCCCTTTTCATTGTCCGGGCACTTTTCACGACTTGAGGCAGAAACATTTTCCCTTCGCCAAACAATTGCCCGACACGATTCATCCCCTCCATCAACGGTCCTTCAATGACGGCAATCGCCGAGCCCAGCGAGTCCTTTGCCTGTTGGAGCAATGTTTCCATGCCATCCGACATCCCTTTGACGAGCATGCGGCTAATCACCTCCCCGACAGGGAGGTTCTCTTCCTCGATTTGTAAAGCGCTGTCCGGGCGTTTTTCACCCTTGAGAGTCTCAGCCAGCTCAATCAGTCGCTCTGTTGCATCTGTGCGGCGACAAAGCAGCACGTCCTCAATCGCTATCCTTACATCGTCAGGAATTTCATTGAAGGGAATGGCCGAAGCGGCATTGACAATCGCCATATCCAGCCCCCGGGCGATAGCATGATAAAGAAATACAGCGTGCATCGCCTCGCGCAGATAGTTGTTGCCTCTGAAAGCAAACGACAAATTGCTGATTCCTCCACTTGTTTTTGCGCCGGGCAGGTTATGCTTAATCCATTCAACCGACTCCAGAAAATCGAGTGCATATCGGTCGTGGCTTTCGATTCCCGTAGCCACCGCCAGCACATTCGGATCGAAAATGATATCTTCCGGATTGAATCCGGCTTTTTCTGTCAGCAACGCATACGCCCGGCTGCAAATTTCGATCCGTCGAGAGAATGTATCAGCCTGTCCTTTCTCGTCGAACGCCATCACAACGACAGCCGCGCCCAACTCCTTGACCGTGCGGGCGTGTTGCAAGAACAATTCCTCTCCCTCTTTCAAACTAATCGAGTTGACAATTCCCTTGCCTTGCAGGCATTTCAATCCGGCTTCAATCACATTCCAATCGGAAGAATCAATCATCACCGGCACTTTCGCCACTTCCGGCTCAGCTGCAAGCAAACGCAGAAAATGCACCATTTCAGACTTTGCGTCGAGCATCGCATCATCCATATTCACGTCGACAATCTGCGCTCCCGCTTCCACCTGACGACAGGCAATTCCTACGGCTTCATCATACGACTTCTCGCTGACAAGTCTCAAGAATTTCCGACTGCCCGCCACGTTACAACGTTCACCAATATTCGTGAAATTGCGGGACGCCGAAACGACTGTCGTTTCCAATCCCGAAAGGACCAATTCTTGATTCGGAACTTTAGGTTTTCGGGGGGCAACACCCCGGACAGCCTCTGCAATGGCACGGATATGGGCGGGAGTCGTCCCGCAGCAGCCGCCTGCCATATTCAGCGAGCCGTCGGAAGCGAGCCGAGAAATATGAGCGGCAGTCACATCCGGCGTTTCGTCGTATTCACCCATAGCATTCGGCAATCCGGCATTCGGATATAAAGCAACAAAAGCCTCCGTCAAGTCGCCAAGCCTCCGCAAGTACGGCTCCAGACTTTCTGCGCCAAATCCGCAATTCAATCCGAGAGCCAAAGGATTTGCATGACTGACGCTGGCAACAAACGCCTCCAATGTCTGTCCTGAAAGTGTCCGTCCACCAGAGAAGGAAAGCGTCACTGACAGCACCAGCTCCACCATCTTACCTGCCAGCTGCATCGCTTCGTGGGCCGCCACAATCGCCGCTTTTGCGTTGAGCGTGTCAAAAATCGTCTCTATCTGCAATATATCGACTCCACCGGCAATCAGCGCCGACATCTGTTCGACATAAGCCTTCTTCAACGTATCGAAATCCAGTTCGCGCGAAGCCGGGTCGTCGACATCTGCCGACAGCGACAAGGTCTTGCTTGTCGGACCGACACTTCCCGCCACCCAGCATTTTCTTCCGGCAAGCGCCATTCGGCCGGCCTCCCGTCGTGCTATGCGTGCGGCGGCCTGATTGATTTCGGCAACGATGCCATCCAATCCGTATTCTGCCAACGATACGGCATTGGCATTAAACGAATTCGTCTCAATAATATCAGCGCCGGCATCCAAATAGGCATGATGGATGTCGGCGACAATATTCGGTTGCGTCAGACACAAAACGTCGTTGCACCCCTTTAAATTTTTCTGATGATTATCGAACCTTTCGCCACGGAAGTCCCGCTCCTCTAAGCCAAAACGCTGAATCTGCGTTCCCATAGCGCCGTCGAGCACAAGAATGCGCTTCGACAAAGCTTCTCTCAATTCCTTATTTCGCATTCGATAGACACATAGTGTTTCGAAGCCGGCCGAAGTCTATTCCGGCTGCACTTCGCTGGCGAGAGGCAACGGTTTCCACCCTTCACCAAACGTATCGTAGGCATCGGTCACAATTACAAACGCCTTCGGATCGGCTTCTTTTATTTTTGCTTTCAATAAATTCGTCTGTTTATAACTTACTACCAACATCAACATCTCCTTGTCATCTTTGGAATAGAGCCCGGAGCTTTTGATGTAGGTGCCCGACCGGTCGAGATCTTTGATAATAAAGTCGTGGAGCGGCAACAATTTCTGACTGCTGATGATAAAAATCAGCTTGTCATTTTTCGTCCCCGTCATCATGAATGCCAATACTCGTGACGCCAAGAAGATAGCAATCAACGAATAGAACATCAAGTGGAGCGACGGAGTTGTGTCGGGGTCGTTTGTTCCGATGCCGAATCCAATCACGACAACACCAAACATAACGACACACGCATCGACCAGGAAAATAGCCGTCGAGAATGGAATATGCGCATATTTCTGAAGCATCATCGCCACAATGTCGCTTCCTCCGGTAGTGGCTTGATTACGCACCACAATTCCGCAGCCGACACCGATGACGACACTTCCCAATATCGTGGCAAGCATCAGATGATCCTGCAAGTTGATCAATCCTCCAGCCAACTGAGCCGGGTCGAGCGCCTCAAGCGCAGCCTGATTCGGATATGCAAGCCAAGACAATCCGTTCATAATCAACGGGCTGATTAGCGCAGCCACAATCGTTCTGGTTCCCAGTTTTGACCCGAGCAGCAACACAGAAAGAATCAACAGCGGGATGTCGAACATATAGCCGAACGTACCGACTTGAATCGAAGGAAATAGATTGTGGAGCACAATACTCGCACCATAGACGCCTCCGGGAATGATGTTATACGGACTGATAAAGAAAACAAATCCTGCGCACATAATGACGCATCCCACCACGATAGAAACCCAACTTTTCACTTGTTGGATAACGGAAGATTGTGTTGTTTTAAGCATATCTGTAGTTTTTTTCATGTCAGCTTCGCAAGAGGCGAGTATCGCAAAAAAAACTAATCTTGACGTTGTCGGGGAAACAGATTATTCTTTTTGCCAATCACCACTCAACATACACGCAAAGATAAGTAGGCAAATGCAAAAAAAGAAGAAATCGCATTAAAAAAATTTATCCGTTCCTATAAAAGAACCCTGTTGAATCGAAAGCATGGAAGATTATTCTCCAAACATCAGCCGGCGGTCGCGACATGCTGCCGGGACTGTCCATTCTTCAGGAACAAAACGCCATTGGTCGAGGGGCATCGGCTCAATGACACGGTGCTCTTTGATGTATTGCATCAAATAGTAGCGCAAATCCTTGTCGGTGGCCGAGACGATACGCTTCGTCAGCTCTTGGGCCGGAATTCCTGCACCTTCTGTCAGCAAGCCACCACCCCCGTTTCCGCGATATGAATTGACCGCTACGGTGTAGAACCGGTCGAGCTCGAAAGGCGAGCCGTCGGCCATTGATTCCACCGTGATTTTTTCTCCCCTAGGTTTTCTTACATCAACTGTGTAGCGGACACCTGCCGCCGAATCGAAATTGTAGCTGAAGTTCTTGAAAAGCGCACGGCTTCCGTCGCCTGCCGCCGGTTCTTCTTTCAAGAGCAGCAAATGGTCGTCGGGACTTTCCATCCGATTCGTCCACTGGTCGTAGGACATTTCGAGATAGTCCTTGATTTCCTGTCCTGACAGCCGCATGACGTAGAGCATGTTTTCATACTTGTAGAGATTAAACATGTCGCTCATCAGAATATCACCTTCTGCAATGCTTGCATCAAACGAAAGAGGAGCGGCAAAGGAGACTTCCGCTCCGGTGATTGCCATCTGCAACGAATGAATCAAATCGATGAATGCCGACGGACCGAAATAGGCGGGACGAGTGGAAATCGTTGCCGACATTTCTCCGATTTTTTCATCGACGAATTTCCCGACAGCGTCCATATATGGTTGAAATCGCGACATAAATGCCGTATCTGCCGGCAACGACGAAACATCTGCCAATTTTCCGGAAAGACGCTTTCCAACCACTTTCCCTTTTCGTATCCGCACCCGGACATTGACGGAAGCTACGAATTGTGCATTGTTTGCCGCATTCACCAGCAGCACATCTTTTCCCGCACTATTTTTGACAGTCCGGCAAAACGACTGATGGTCGTGCCCCATCATCACGACGTCGAATCCCGGGATGCGTTCAGCCACCAGCTGCGAGGCATTTTCGACGCAGTCTCCGGTTGTGCGCGACGCATCACGGCCTGAATGGAACAGGCCGACCA
>USOC01000113.1 GCA_900556245.1 uncultured Prevotellaceae bacterium | reverse complement strand
TTCCCCTACCGTCTGGCACGGCGGCAAAGCGAACACACGCATAATTTCCGCGCCATCCACGGGTGGCTGAAAATTGCGAATACGGTCTTTCTCTTCAATTTCCACCAGCTTTCTTCTGACTAACTGAAAATTATCAAGGAATCTGCGAACCTTCTCCGGATTTTTCGAAGTGATGTCGGCATCGCAAAGCGTCATCAAGGATTCAATGTCATCTCCGGCATCGAAAAGCAGCCGGCGAACCGCAGAATCCGTCACTTCGTCTTCGACAAGGGCAATTGGCCGCATATGGAGTTCCACCATCTTTTGGACAAACTTCATCTTCTCGTTCATCGGCAATTTCATGCGCTTGAAAATGGAAGGTATCATTTTTTTTCCGATGAAGTTGTGGTTATGAAAAGTCCAGCCATGACGAGCATCGTAGACTTTTGTCACCGGCTTGGCTATGTCATGAAAAACGGCCGACCAGCGCAGCCATTCGTTGTCGGAGGTATTCGCCACGTTGTCGAGCACTTGCATCGTATGGAAAAAATTGTCCTTGTGTCCGCGCCCGTCAACGATTTCGACGCCTTTAAGAGCCTGCAGCTCCGGGCAAATCAAAGCAAGCAACCCGCATTTTTCAAGCAGGACAAACCCCTTGGACGGACGGGACGAACGAATGATTTTTCCAAGTTCATCGACAATACGTTCTTTAGAAATAATGGCAATCCGCTCTTTGTTGCGACAAATCGCATCAAACGTTTCGGGCAGGATATCGAAGGCGAGTTGCGTGGCAAACCGAATAGCACGCATCATGCGCAACGGATCGTCGGAAAAGGTGATGTCGGGATCAAGTGGAGTGCGGATAAGACGCGACTCCATATCGGATATGCCTCCAAACGGATCTACCAGTTCTCCATATCCGTCTGCATTCAGGCAAATGGCGAGAGCATTGATCGTAAAATCCCTGCGCTTCTGGTCGTCATCAAGCGTGCCGTCCTCAACGATGGGCTTGCGACTGTCATGACGGTACGACTCTTTCCGGGCTCCGACAAATTCAAGCTCCATACCACGATATTTCAACTGTGCTGTACCAAAATTATGGTAGACGGCAAGCGAAGTTTTTTTCCCCAATCGCTCTGCCACTTGCTGTGCCAAAACGATGCCGCCTCCAACCGTGACGAAATCGAGGTCGTTGGAGGGACGGTGCAGAAACAAGTCGCGCACATAGCCGCCCACGACATAACAGGGCTGCCCGATGCTGTCGGCGGCGTGGCCGCCAATACAAAAAATAGGATGTCGAAATTCTTCTTTGAGATTAATTAACTAAAAAGTTGTGTTAAGTCTTCCGGGAACGGAGTAAGATTTTCCAATCCGGCGGATGTGACGGCATAAGTGCTTTCCACACCTACGGCACCGACGCCCGGAATCACAAACTTGGGCTCAAGGGCTATGACATTGCCCTCCTCAAACGCATGACGGCTTCTCGGAGCGAGCACCGGCCATTCGTTTACCTCTATTCCGACACCATGGCCGATGAAGCCCGCCTGCTGGCGATGACCCATGAAGTAGTCCTGCTCTCCGGATTTGGTGACCATCTCCGCAGCCAAGTTATAGGCGTCTTTTGCGGATACTCCGGGCTTGATGAAAGTCTGAAGTGCGTGATGGATTTCGATGGACAGACGATGGCACTTGGCAGCATGGCTGTCGAGCGAGCCCACATAAAAAGTACGGGTCATATCAGTCATATATCCGGTGAAATTTCCATTCATATCGACCATGACAGTGTGACCCGGACGGATAATCGTCCCATTGCAGCCTACCGGCAACGAACTGTTGAGACCGCCGCCGCCCATGGCGAAATCATACGGACCAGGCTCGTCGGCATTGTCTCCGACAAGCAAATTACCCATAAACAGCTCCATCGACTGCCCGCCGATACGGAAAATGCCCAGACATCCGTCAAGGCGCAACACGCGCTCTATCTCAATTTGCAGTTCTACGTCGGTCATGCCTTCATGAAACAAGCCGGGTATGCGGCGATATGACGCGCAATGACGCTGTCCGGACTCACGCATCAAGCCTATTTCATAAGGGGTCTTGACAGCACGTGCGGCGGCAAGCAACGGCGAGGCGTTGGCTACGTCTTCTTCGCCTAACGCTTTCCGATAACGCTCAACATCCGACCAGGGCATACGGTCGAGTTCCAAAGCAATACGACGCGCCGGCTCTATCCCCGCTGACCGCAAGGCATCCGGAATCAATTCAGGCTTTTTGATATAGATTACATTGTCTCCTTCAATACCGACAGGGCGCTGAACGAAAAACAACGGACGACCGTCTGCCGGCAGATAAACACATCCGCTAAACACTCGTCCTGACAGGTAATAAACGTTGGCGTTCGTAGTCGCCACAAGGGCTTCAATGCCCGCCTCCTCCATCATCAGACGCAGACGCGAGCAGCGGGCCTCTATCTCTTCTACAGACAAATACTTATTCATCTTCCTATTTTTTTTGCTTGACAAAATATTCTACCAATTCCTCAAAAGAGCTGACCGACATGTCGCTGTCACCGCACGAACCGAATCCGTAGGATGCAAACACAAAGGGCATTCCCGCACGGTGCGTTTGGTCGCAGTCGCTTTGCGTATCTCCGACATAGACCGGTTGACGCAACCCATACTTTTCCTTGAGCATCAGCAGATTTTCGCTTTTCGGACGGCGAGTAGCTCCATAAGTGACAGCCTCGCAAACATAATCGGTAATACCTGCGCAGCGCATCATATTGTCCAACCCGGTTTCACCGCAGTTGCTCAACAGAAAGATTTTGTAATCTCCCGACAAGCGGCGGATGCCTTCGCTGACACCGGGATAGGGACATCCCCCCAAAATGGGCATCAGACGCGCTTCTTTCGCTTCTACAAACGCTAAAAATTCGGGGACATCGAGTCCCGGCATCCCTCCGGTTATTCGATCAAAGATTGCTTCCAACTGCATGCCCATACAGCCAATCAGGCACTCTCTCGACACTGTGACATCATAGCCGTAGCGACGGAATGCCACATTCCAAATCCGACAATACGAGTCTACGGCATCCCAAAGCGTGCCGTCCATATCAAAGACCAAAGCGTCGGTAGCGGTCCAGTCTGTCATTTTTGATAATCTTGTAGTTTCAATCTTCTTCCGTATAAATCAACCCGATATCCGACAAATGAGACACCGTGTCGGTTGTCATGAAATGCCGGAGCACAATCTTTTCATATTCGCCGGGAGCGACATGATGCGCAATGTCAAGGCGCTCCTGATAGAGTTTTCCAAGTCCCGAACCCGTCCAGTTGCCAAACTCATCTGACAACACCACATTGACCGTATCGGTTCTGACGACGGATCCATGAGCCACATAATCCGCTATTATCCAAAGATTGCGATAGGGATAGTAGTTCTCATGTCTGACAGCCAGCGACACACTGTATAAACGGGATATGGCGGTGCTGTCGGGCATCGCAAACTCAAAAGCCTGCGACCTTTTCCATTCGCGTACTGACCGGAAATCGCTTTCGAACGGTCCGACCGAACACGCGACCGCGACAATTGATGCCGCCACCGCCACCAAAGCCCGCCTACCGAGCCTATTCACCATCTTTCCGGGCAGGCTGCGGTTGCTTTTCCGACTTGCGTTGTCCACCATTCCTGCTATCCTGATTTCTGCGGGGCTGACGTCCGCTGCGCGATTCCTGCCCACCCTGCTTTCTGTTGTTGCTTCCTTTGTTCGGATTTTGTCGCTGACGACCCTCTCCCTGCCGATTGCCGTTTCCTCGTCCCTCTCCTTGACGACTGTTGTCACTCTGTTGGTTTTCATTCTGACGCTGCTCAGCAGACGCATTTCCTTGCGCCACAACCTGGCTGCGACCTTGTCCGTTGCCGCCTTGACGAGTCTTGCTGCGCTTCTTCTTTTTCGCCTTGTCGAAACGGGTGACGCTGTCTTGTCCGACAATATCACCAAACTCGCTTGGCATCTTTTCAATTGCTCCGTCTTCATCAAGGTTGTCAGGCTTGACACCCCGCTTGTTGAGCGCTATCACTTCAAAAGCGCGTGCGGCGGAAATCGTCACAAGGTTGGCCGGGATATTTTTGTCGGTCGAATAAGTAATCATCCGGTTAAAGACATCTGCCTTAAAATGAAAGTAAGTATTCAACTTCGTTTCGAGGCGAATCTCTCGCGACGGCAACTGCTTGACGCCCTCCACATATGCGTCTACCTCATAATTAAGACAACACTTCAGCTTGGCGCACTGGCCGGCCAGTTTCTGCGGATTGAGCGAAATGTCTTGATAGCGCGCTGCACTTGTGGCGACAGAGATAAAATTAGTCATCCAGCTCGAACAGCACAACGGACGGCCACACGGACCGATACCTCCGATACGTCCCGCCTCCTGTCGTGCTCCAATCTGCTTCATTTCTATCCGCACATGGAATGCGTCGGCCAGCACTTTGATGAGCTGACGGAAATCCACGCGCTCGTCGGCAATGTAATAGAAGATGGCTTTGTTGCCGTCGCCCTGATATTCCACATCACCGATTTTCATGTTCAGGTTGAGATTCAGAGCAATCTGGCGGGCGCGGATCATGGTTGCATGCTCCTTGCTTTTTGCTTCGTTGAATTTCTCCATGTCGACTGGTTTGGCCTTTCGGTAGATACGTTTAATCTCGGCATCCGGCTTGAGGTTGGCTTTTCTCATTTGCAGGGGAACCAGTCGTCCGGTAAGCGTAACCACACCGATATCATGTCCGGGAGCCGCTTCTACGGCAACAATATCTCCTTTTTCCAGTTTGATCTTGTTGCTGTTTTTATAGTATCCCTTGCGTGTATTTTTAAATTGCACCTCCACCATGTCGCTTTCTTCCGAATTGCCGGGGATATCAGCGAGCCAGTCGTATGTGTTTAGTTTGTTATCTTGTCGGGAGCATCCTTTGCAGCAAAGGCCACCGCTTCCATTATGAAGTTTATATTCCATAAGTTTATATATTTATTATTGCTTCAACAGTACAATCATCTTCAGCGA
>USOC01000112.1 GCA_900556245.1 uncultured Prevotellaceae bacterium | reverse complement strand
TCCGAATCAACAATTGAGGCCAACGTTGCAACTTCCTGCGGTGTAAATCCGAGTCTTTTAGCTTTTTCCAAACGGCTATCCGTCCAAAATGCCTGATAATTCTTATAAAGCTTGTTCATCAAGTTTTCTGGGCTGACAGACCAATAAACTTCATAGGTGTCAGACAGCAGCATCGCCGGTATAGTGGCGGACGTAAAGCCTTTTGCCGCACATTGCGCCGAATCTGTCAGAAACGGAAGCAAATCTGTCTTTTCAAATGACAGTTGATCAGCCATTGCTGCCGCAAAGTCATCGACTGTACGAAGATTGTTGAAAGTAATCTTCACCGGCGACTGCAAGCCGGTCCGGAGCTTCTTCCAAAAATCCCAAGGACTATCCCCCAAATTCACTTTGTAAGCCCCTACCCGATGCGACAGGTCAATCGCACGCCAGCCATGCAAAAGCATCACTTTGTCGGAAAACTCCCTACCAAATTTAGCCGTCACGCTGTCGGCAAAGGCTTCCGATGTCATCCTCCTTTCCACATAAAACATTCCGGACTTTTCCGGCCGTAAGCTAAACATAGGATAGAGCACAAAAGCCGTTCCTGCGCAAAAAAGCACAAGAACGACCAATGCGGAAATCAATATTGATTTCCTTGTTTTTTCCGCTACTGACTGATTTTTCATACTGTCATCAATTTCCATAGGTCAACACCGTATAGTAACGTGAGGAGCCACCGAACGATGTCATTTGTTCATAAGATAGCGTGACGTAATGCCTCCCGTTTCTGTCATACCAAGTAGCGGAAAGTGAGGAATATCCTCGACCCCCCAACGCCGGCTGGCCGTAGAGAACGCACAGCTTGTCGTACAGACGATCAAAACGTCTGGTGCTATAGCGTCTAGACGAATGATACATACTGACAGAAGCCATCAATCCTCCGTCATAACGGACTACAGCATCATCCCATTCATAACCGAGCTCGTGCACATCACGCAAGTAGACTTCACTACCGCTATAACCGTCAATAAAATATCCAGCATTACCCAAGCGGTCTATGCTTATATTAAACGAAATGCCAAATGGCAATCCAAGAACCACATCAATCAACGGAGCATTAGCCCACGGACGAAAATGCGGCGGTCTGACAGGTCGATGGAAAGGACAATACTGCGGACGATGGGGACGGGACGGTGGCAATATCGGACGAAATTGCGAGTGACCGGGATGATAGTGTGGCCGAGGCGGACGACCGGGATGATGAGGACGATGGGGACGATGAGGACGTCTGTCGTCATCATCATCGTCAAAGTCAGGACGCGAAGGTCTATGCGGGCGTCCGGGACGACGTCGGTCATCATCGTCGTCTTCATTGCCACGCGAAGGAAGACTTGGACGACGATCCGTCGAATTTACACCACTGCGAAAACCAAAGTTGCGACTGTCGGCAAATGCCGACAAATCTACCATCGGCATGGTCAATACCAAACCAAACAAGACTATAAATCCTTTCTTCAGAATCTTTCTCATAATATCTATATTTTTCTTATAATATACCGACAACCATAACGAAAAAAAGTTTAACCTCCCAATGATTTTCCCCTCTATTTTCCATATATTGCCTACTTCTTTTCTTAATTCCGGATTTCAAGAATCTACCAACCGCCGGAAGCACCGCCGCCACCTGTCGAACCGCCGCCAAAACTTCCGCCTCCAAAGCCGCCTCCTCCGCGGCCTCCACCAAACAAGCCCGCCGCAAGCACTCCGGCCGCCAATGCAGATCCGTCGGGACTTGGAGCTATTTTTTTGCGTTCGACTTTCGTGTTACCACAGTTACGACAGACGAATGTTGTCTCCTGCAAACCCTCTTTTGTCGCTGTCGGTTGAGTGACAATCCGAGAAGAGGTCTGCATCATCGTATGAGCCTTACAAAGATCGCATTGGGAGTAAACCGTCGCCTTGTTAACAAACGACAGCGTTTCTACCATGTCACAATTGCCGCAAACCCAAACGTCATAGTCCACCGACTGTAGCCTTTCTTCCAAATCCTGCGCTTCTGTCAGGTAGCGATTGTCTTCTGCTTCGGACATCTTTTTCATCTTTTTGTTGCATCTCGGGCAGCGGCGACGCTTGTTGCGACAATGACTTTTCAACAACAAAAGCAACAAGAGGGGGACAATACCCATCCCCAATGTCAACAATGCCGCCCCCATATAAAGAGGCCCGAGTGCATTAAGGCTGCTATAGCGCTCGTAGGAGTCTTTCCCCGAGGATTTGATGAACGTGTAGACCACAATAAACAGCAGGACAACAGTGGCCATCCCTGCAAAAATCAAATAATTTCGGAAAAAGTTGCCTTCTTGCCTCTTCCTGTCGTTTTCATACTTCGATTTCAATTCTGCTGCAGCACCGGGCGTAGTCATAATCCGCCGGATTTTTTCTACAGCCGCAATCATGCCTTTGTCATAGTCACCTATCTTGAAGAATGGAGCCATATCGTCGCGAATAATTCGACCGCAAACAATATCCGGAAGCAAACCCTCCGTGCCGTATCCGGTACGGATTGTAGCTTTTCGCTGCCCTCTCGCAACAAGAATCAGCACTCCGTTGTTGTTGTCAGCCTTTCCTATACCCCAGTGTCGGAACAGGTCGGTAGCGAAGCTGTCAACGTCAGAATTACCTATATCGTCTACCACAACGGCAACGACCTCTGCGCTTGTCGATTTCCATATTTCGGCGATGGAAGCGTTTAAAAGGCCGACTGTCTGTTGTGTCAGAATGCCGTCGGGATTCGATACGTATTGTCGTTTGTCTGCCAGATGGACATTGGGAATTTCTTCCACAGTGTAGGCTAAGGCCGTGCAAAGACACAAAAATGTCAAAGTCAAGGAAATCAGGAATCTTTTGGCGTTCATATTTGTTTGTCGTTTATTTATGATTAAACAGCGGGAAGACTCAATCCGTTGAGTTTCCGGTAAAGATCAAGAGCATAGACATCGGTCATGCCTGATATATGATCGAGTACAGCCTGAATTTTTCCGTAGACAGACGGAGCGGCCGTGTCATATTGATTCGGGATGCGACTCAGCAAGAGCTTGGAATAATTTTTGTCAGGATGAAGCACCGCATCCAACAGGCGATCGAGCAGGAATGTGATAATCTGGTTTCCTGCCAATTCAATATCGACAACGTCTGAAGAATTGTAGATTTTTGTCCATGCCGTTTCCGAACATTGGCTATAGCCTTGGCGAGCGATTGGAGAAATATGGTCAATCAGGCAACCTTCGAATTCACCACGAAGAATACTGTCCTCATTTTCAACAAACACTTTGGCGCATTCTCCCACAAGTTCACCGATAACGCACGACCTCAGATAGGCCACCTTCTCGTTTCTGTCATCAATAGCGTCGAGCACTTGATTGATGCGCTCCACCCGTTGTCCCCGAAAAAAGCCGGTAAGCAGACGGGTTACTTCCTCGCAATCAAGAATCTTCAGCTTGTGGGCATCTTCGATGTCCATTATTTGGTAGCAAATGTCGTCGGCTGCTTCCATCAAGTAGACCAGAGGATGGCGCGCAAACATGTCTGGCGATTTTTCAATGATACCCAGTTCCTCCGCAACTTGTCGATAGCACAATTTTTCCGATTCGAAGAAGCCGAATTTTCCCTTTTTAGGAGTTGCAGAGGCCGTATAAGGATATTTGACTATGGCTGCCAGCGAAGTGTAGGTCATAGCCAAACCACCTTCCCGCCGACCTCGGAATTGATGGGCCAGCAGGCGGAATGAATTGGCATTTCCATCGAAGTTTACCAAATCCGCCCACTCTGCATCGGAAAGAAGTGGACGAATCTTCATACCCCTGCCCTCCGAAAAATATGTGGCAATGGTCCGCTCTCCGGAATGTCCGAAAGGAGGATTCCCCATATCGTGAGCCAAACATGCCGCACCGACAATTTCCACAATATGGCTTAATTTCTCTTCAGCAGCCGTGCCTTTATAACGAGCAGAAAGCAACACACAGACCTCATTGGCGAGCGATTTTCCAACGCTCGACACCTCCAGGCTATGCGTCAGTCGGTTATGAACGAAGATGCTACCCGGAAGCGGGAACACCTGTGTCTTGTTCTGCATACGCCTGAACGGTGAAGAAAATACCAAGCGGTCAAAGTCGCGCTGAAAGTCGCTGCGAGTCTGCATCGTCGAGGTGCGATAACGTTCCATACCCAAGCGCTTATTGCTGATGAGCCTTTCCCACTGCATTTTGTTTGTATCTGTCATTGTCTGTTTTGTCTTCAAAAGAAAGCTGAATCACAAAGTTATGGAAAACATGCCAAATAATCAAGCCTCTGGGAGAATCTGCCGTCATGGACAACCCGATATAACTTTATTTTCCCTGTTCTGTCGGAGGCTGTTCCTTCTTTAAGACATAGGTATTATAGTACGACAACAATAGAGTAGTGAGCGGTAAAGCGATAATCATCCCTAAGAACCCAAGTAACGAACCCCATACGGACAGCGACAACAAAATGATGGCAGGATTCAACCCCATCGTCTTTCCCATAAATAGAGGTCCTGAATGAGTTGCACAACAGCATAGACAATCATCGCAAGCAATAGCATTGTCCAAAAGTCTCCTCCTGTTTCTGCGGCATAGACGGCGCAAAGCAACGTTGTCGGCACAAGAGAAATCAATTGCAGGTATGGCACCAGGTTCAGCACACCGATAAACATTCCGAGAACAATGGCCATCGGCATATCGATAATCAGAAATCCTATACAAAACAAGATTCCAACAATAAACGCAACCAAGGTCTGACCTCGAAAATAGCGGTTCATACTTAAACGAATGTCGTCTGCAATACGCAGAACAGTTGGCCGATATTTATCCGGTATCAGCGCTTTCATACTGTCCATGAAGCGATGATAATCGAGCAAAATAAAGATGAAATATAGCAATACAATAAACCAGCTTGCAATGGTAAGCAACATTGATATACCTCCGCTAACCATCGACCAAGTTCCTGACAAAGACTTATTTATCAAACTAATCCACTGATC
>USOC01000111.1 GCA_900556245.1 uncultured Prevotellaceae bacterium | reverse complement strand
TGCCAGCTGGCGGTCGTATGCCGCCAATTTGTCGGCTTGCTGCAGATAGTCGATTGCGGTGTCGGTGTTGCCCTTTGTCAGTTCTCTCGCTCCGATTCGGTGGAGCAGGGCTTGTTTGGCCAGCAGGATTTTGGCAGATGGCTTTGAAATGGTAGCTATTTCGCCGAGAGCGGTCTCATAGTCTTTTCCGGAAAGATATGCGTTCACGACATAGTCCTCCACTTCCGGAGCATAACGGGAGTTTGGGAAGCGGTTGAGAAAGTCGCGGAAGATGCGCATCGAGCTGGCGAAAGGCGTGCGGCCGCCTTGGCTTTGGGCGATGGCATAGTTGTAGAATGCAGTTTCGCAGACGCTTTCATCGTAAGGCATCGTGTAGGCTTTTTCGAAAGCGAGCGATGCGGCATTGACATTGCCGAGTCGCAGATACGACTGGCCGGCATAGAGGTAGGCGCTTTGCGCCATTTCATCGTCGGCAGTGGTCACTTCGCCGAGGGAACGAACGGCTTCTTCGTAGTTTCCATTTCTGAATTCGTTGATTCCAAGAATGTAGAGAGCCGAACGTTCAGGCTTTCCGCCGGTGCGGTCCACGTATTGGCGGAGATAGTTGACGGACTGGTCAAAGTTGCCGAGGTGATAGTTGCTTTCTCCGACGATGCGGAGCAGTTCTGTCTTCATTTCGTCGGGAAGAGCAGCGCCAAGCAGGCTTTCTCCGTCGGATTGCACGGTTGCAAATTCGCGATTGTGGAAGTCAATCTGGCAAATGTAGAATTGAGCTTCTTTCCAGAGAGGACTTTTTTTCGGAATGCCGCGGAATTTTTTTTCAGCCTCATCATAGCGCCCGTTGCTGTAGTCGATTACGGCAATGTAGTAGTTTGCCGGTTCGCGGTAGACTTTGTCGGTTTTCAGCCGGGATAGTCCGGCCAGTGCCTTGTCGTAGTCGCCGCACTGGATGTCGGTCACGGATCGCTTGAAAATAAGTTCCGCCGTTTTCCGGCTGTCGAATGCGTTTTCCGGGATTTCGGCAAATGCTTTGCGGGCTTCCTCGTGACGCCCTGTGCGACTTAAGTGGTCGGCAACTGCAAATTCAACGTAGAGTCTTTTCAGCGACGACGGATAGCGGCGGAGAAATTGTCGGGCATCGTCGAGACCGGTCTTGTCATTGCGGTTGAATTTGGCGAGGGTGATGTAGTAGTCGGCTTCTTCAAGAAGCGATTCTGAAACTTCAATGTTGCGGAGCATAGAGAGTTGGTCGATGCATCCGACATAGTTTTTATTGTCGAACATACGCAGGCCTCTTTCAAGATACCCGTTGGCATCCGTGGAGGTTACTGCGTTCTGTGCGGTCAGCGCGGCGGCCGATGCCATGCACAGCATTGCCAGTTTGTATTTTTTCATATCACAATCGTTTGCTAAAGGCAAAGGTAATGTAAATTAAGCGCAATGGCAACAGAGTTTTTGATTATTCGATGTTGAAAAAAACTAAAGGGGCTGTCGCAGGTTTTGGGGCGTAATTTTTGCGAAAAAGGGAATTTTTCAGGATTCTTGCAATGGCTAAATATTGGAAAAATGAGAAATGTAACATTGTGCTTGTTGTTGTTGTCTGTGTCCAGTCTGTCCGTTTTCGGTCAGACATCCTCAAATCCTCAAGACTATATGATGGTTGACGGTGTGGCTTATTTCAAGACAGACAAAGAGAAGAAGGAGGTATGTGTGCATTGGCTCAGCGCTCATGCCCCGTATAAGGGGAGCGTTGTCGTTCCCGAGCAGGTGACCTGCCGGAATGGGGTGTGGACGGTGACAGGGGTTGGCGAATCTTGTTTCTTGGGCAGTAAGGAGCTGGCATCCGTCATTTTGCCGAAGACTGTGCGAATGATTGACGATGGCGCTTTTCTTGGGTGTGTCGGGCTGAAAGAGCTTGTGCTGCCATCTGCGCTCGAGTCAATCGGACCGAATGCCTTTTTATAACCACGGCGGCCACCTTCCCTCCGCTGATTTATCAGAAAACGTTTGATGGGCTTTATCATATTCCGTTGACGGTGCCGCATCAGTGTGCGGCAAGGCAGTCGGCTTTGTGGATGTTGTCGTTTCCGACATCAGCAGGGTTGCTGATGCGAAGAGCCGGGAACTTACGGTTTCGGCAGTCAACGGGCTTGTCTGTGTGCGAGGAGTTGCTGACGGAGAGACGGTGTCGCTGTTTGATGTCAGGGGCGTGAAGGTCGCGGAAAAACTGTCTGCCGACGGAATGGCAGTTCTGCCGACGCATTCCGACGGAGTCTGTGTCGTCCGCCTCTCTGACGGCACGGCGGCGAAGGTGACAGTTGGCAGGGATTAGCGCAGCGAGAGTCTGAACGTTTTCGTAAATGGCTTGCGCACCGGCTGGGCCAGAGAGATTGATCCGTCGTGGAGGTCGAGAATCCGGCGTGTGACGGCTAGTCCGATACCCGAACCCGACTGTTTCGTGGAGAAGAACGGTACGAATATCTGTTCGCGACATTCGTCGGGGATGGGAATGCCGTTGTCGCTGATGTCGATGTGGACAATGTCGTTCACGTCGTAGGTGGCTTTCAGCTGTATTTTGGAGGCTTTCGCCTCCACGGCATTGCGCAGCAGATTGACAACGACGCGGCCCATCAGAATTTTGTCGATATTCACAATCAGATTGTCGGGTTCGCTCGTGACGGTCAGTTCCACGTCTTTCAGGGAGTCTTCCATCAGTTCGGTTGCTCCGGCAATCAGCTCGCTGACGTAGACAAGGCGTTTCTGTGGCTTCGGAATGGAAGAAAACTTGCGGTATGATTCGGTGAATGCCATCAGGTCAGCCGCCGTGTTGCGGATGATTTCAATTTTCTCGCGGGTTCGTCCGTCGCAAGACGAATTGTCGGCGAGCAGATTGTCGCTCAACGCATGGATGGGAGCGACGCTGTTCATAATTTCGTGAGTAAGCACGCGTGTCAGCCGGCTCCATGCTTCCAGTTCGTTTTTGTCGAGAGCCGAATGAATGTCGTTCAGTGCAAAAATGCGGATTGTCGAGCCGTTCATTTCAATCGACGACATGGTTACCGACACTTTGACAGCTGTTTTTATGGAAGGAATGTCCAGCAGAAGTGTTTCGCCCGGCGACATGCCAAGGAAACAGAACTTCAAGTCGGGGTCGATGCGGTCGAGTTGCACGATGTTGTTGAAGGTGCTGTATCCGAAGAGTTTCAGCGTGCAGTTGTTGCAAAGTCTGACATCGCCTTTGCTGTCGAGCGTAATTATGCCGGCGTTCACTTGGTTGATGATAAGCTGGTAGTAGCGTTCGGCTTGCGACGACTGGATTTTCATGTTGCGTATGATTTCCGACAGGTTGGCAAGAAGCTGGTTGAAAGCGGAGTCTTTGTCGTGAAAGCGCATCGTGAAGTCGTTGTTTGTCACGGCTTCCAGCATGAGAGCGCATTTCCTGTAGTTCTGACGCAGGGCAAAAATCGCCGTGACGGCAATGGCTACAGCTGTCAGTGCGGCCAATGCGGCCAGCCATGCCGTATTGCCGTCAACAAGTACGATTGCAGATGTCGCAGCAATGGCAATTGCCAGAATATAAATCAGATGGAAGACAAATCTTTTCATCAGGGTTCGATTCCGTAACGTTTCATTTTATTGTATAGTGTCTGTCGGCTGATTCCCAATTTGAAAGCAACCGCCGACAGGTTGCCGGCGTATTTCCCGATTGCGTTTTTAATCATGGTGCATTCCATCGCTTCAATTGTGCCTTCCGGGTCAGGCGAAGACGTTGTATCCGTTTGCAATTGGAGGTCGGTCGTGTCGATTGTCCGGGTATCGGCCATGATGACTGCTTTTTCGATGGTGTGGCGAAGTTCCCGGATGTTGCCGGTCCACCGGTGGGCTGTCAGCGCATTTTTTGCTTCGTCGGTCAGCGATTGGACCGGTTTGGCATAGTAGCGGGCAAAATGTCGGAGAAATCGTTCCGCCAGCGGAATGATGTCGGATTGCCGTTCTCTCAGAGGCGGCAATATGAGGTGGATGGTATTGATGCGGTAAAGCAGGTCTTCGCGGAAAGAGCCTTGCGCAATCATTGCATTCAGGTTTTTGTTGGTTGCGCAAATCAGGCGGATGTCAACGGGAACTTGCGTGTTGCTTCCCACGCGGATGACGCACCTGCGTTGCAGGACGTTGAGCAGTTTGGCCTGCTGGTGGAGTGGCAGGTTGCCAATCTCGTCAAGAAACAGCGTGCTGCCGTCTGCCTCTTCAATCATTCCTTTCCGGTCTGATTTAGCGTCGGTAAAAGCCCCTTTGACGTGACCGAACAGTTCGCTTTCAAACAGTGTTTCGGAGATTGCTCCCATGTCGACGTTGACAATCGGGCGGTCCGAGCGTTGGGACATACGGTGGATTTCGTGGGCAAGCACGTCTTTTCCGGTGCCGTTTTCTCCGGTGATGAGGATATTGGCATTTGTGACTGCCACTTTTCCCACCATTTTGCGGAGGGCTGTCATGGACGGCGATGTCCCCCAAATCATTTTTGCGTCGTCGGAATCCGGAACGGCCGATTCTTTTTCGATGGTGCGATAGCGCAGGCAGGCATTTTCGAGCGTTTCAATCATCTTGCGGTTGTCCCATGGTTTTTCCACGAAGTCGAATGCGCCTTCCTTCATGGCTTTTACGGCCAACTCTATATCGGCATAAGCCGTAAACAGCACCACCTGTACGGAAGGATATTCCTGATTGATTTTTCTGAGCCAGAAAAGTCCTTCGTTGCCCGTATTGATGCCCGCCACAAAATTCATGTCGAGCAAAACGGCGTGGATTTCCTCTTCGGCAATTGTCGAAAGCATCTGCTTTGGCGATGGCAGGGCAATTGCTTTTTCAAACACGTCGGAGAGCATCAGTCTCAGCGTGGAAAGCACATTTCGGTTGTCGTCTACAATCAGTATGTTGCCTGTCTTTTTCTTCATAGGGCGAAGATAAGGATAATTTGCCTGAGAAGCAATTTCGCGATGTAAAAAATCAGACTGTAAATATCTTTGACAAACAGTGTCAAATA
>USOC01000110.1 GCA_900556245.1 uncultured Prevotellaceae bacterium | reverse complement strand
CGATATTGGTGATTATTTCGTTTTGACACTTTCAAAGTTATGAAACAGGAAGCGGTAAAGCAAGAATTTTAAGAATTTAAATTAACATATTAAACACTTTTAATAGCCTTGGTTTTCACTTCTTAGTTTTTAACAAAAAAACCTCTACATACAGTTCAAAACAACGACATATTAGATGCAGCCCCCTAACCTCTGACCGAAACACCCCCACAAACAGCCCGGGCTCAAATTCCGAAATCCGCACCCCTGAACAGGCCACAAACATCACACGACCCGCATCAGCTCATGCGCTATGCCCGCCATCGTTTCGGCATGCCTCCGAACTCTACAGACGGCACTAAAAAAGCGGGGAATGCCTTTAGAAGCATTCCCCGCCCATATCAGCAGTTGGTCTGTACGACCGATTATTTCACTTGTTTCTTCGCAAGTTTGCGACGCATCATCGAGTATGCCACCGGAGTTGCGACATAGATGGTTGACAACGTACCGATAATTACACCGAAGAGCATTGCAAACACGAAGCCTCGGATTGTCTCACCGCCCAAGAGGAAGATGACGAGCAACACAAGAGCAGTAGTTGTCGATGTCATAATCGTACGGGTCAATGTCGAGTTCAAAGAGTGGTTGATAACCTCGAAGCGATCACGTTTCGGGTAAAGGCCAATCATCTCGCGAACACGGTCGAATACCACAACCGTATCGTTGATTGCATAACCGATAATCGTCAGGATAGCGGCGATGAACTGTTGGTCGATTTCCATAGAGAACGGAAGGACTCCCCAGTACAGCGAGTAGAAGCCGATAATCACAAACGAAGTGAACGCCAAAGAGCAGAGCGCACCGACGGAGAACGAGAAATCACGGAAACGGATCAGAATGTAGAGAGCAATCGCAATCAAAGAAATAAGCACTGACCAGATAGCACCCTTAGTCATATCGTCGGCGATGCTCGGTCCTACCATTTCAGTGGACACCACACCCTGGTGCTCGTCCTTCACGTTGAAGTGCTCGTAATCCATGCCGTTAAGTTCTCCCTTCAAGCCCTCGAAGAGTTTCTTCATCACCTCTTCATCGATGCCTTCCTCGTTGCTTTCAATCTTATAGTTGGTTGAAACGCGCACCTTCGTGTCGTTGTCTACCGTAATGACAGAGAGAGAAGATTCCGGGAAGAGAGGAGCAAGCTGACTTTGAATCTCGTCTGTTTTGACACTGTGGTCAAATTGAACGATATAGTTACGTCCGCCGGAGAAGTCAATGCCCTTGTTGATGCCGCGGAACAAGAACGAAGCGATAATCACCGCGGAAATCGCTACGATTGCTACCAAAGCTTTCTTGCGTTGACCGAGGAAATTAATTTTCGTGCCAACGAGGAAATTACGGCTGACGCCGGTAGTAAACGTATAGTTGCGGTCTTTGTTCTTCATCAGACGCTCGAAAATCATACGAGATACGAACACTGCTGTGAAGAAAGAGCAAATAATGCTGATAAGCAACGTCGTTGCAAAACCCTTAATCAGGCCCGTACCATAAACCATCAAAATAATGGCTGTTATCACAGAGGTAAGGTTGGAGTCAAAGATTGCCGAGAATGCGTTGCGGTAACCGTCGGCAAGTGCCGCCTTGAGGTTTTTGCCTGCGCGAAGTTCTTCTTTCGTACGCTCAAAGATAAGCACGTTGGCATCCACAGCCATACCGAGCGAAAGAACGATACCGCAAATACCGGGAAGCGTCAAGACTGCCTGGAACGAAGCGAGAATACCGAGCGTGAAGAAGAGGTTGAGAATCAAGCAGCAGTTTGCAACCATCGCCGGTGTGAATCCGTAGAAAGCAATCATGAAGAGCATCAACAGAACCAAAGCGATGACAAACGACCAGATACCGGCCTCAATGGCCTGCTGTCCAAGCGACGGACCAATCTCCGTGTGGCTGACAATGCTGACGCCGGCCGACATACCGCCACCCTTCAACACGTTAACCAAGTCGTTGGCCTCTGTTACTGTGAAGTCTCCGGTAATCTGCGAACGGCCGCCTTCAATCGGAGTGTTGACAGTCGGGAAAGAATACACCTGATCGTCAAGAACAATGGCAACTTGCTTGCCTACATTGTCACGAGTAACCTTCGCCCACTTTGCAGCCGCGTCGGAATTCATCGTCATGTTGACCTCGTAGGAGCCGCTGAACTGATTGAGTTCGGCGCTTGCATCGTCAATCATGTCGGCATCGCTCAAAGCCGCCTCGCCATTGCTGGTGCGCAAAGCGACCAATTGGAAGAACAAGCCTTTCTTGTCAACGCCCTTCACCGACCAGCGACATTTCAAGTCGCTCGGCAAAATGCGCTTTGCAACGGCAGAAGCAAGCATTTGGTTGACAAGTGCCGTATCTGACTCATTAACAACACCGACACATGCGCCGCCCACATATTGGGATGCCGGAACCTGTACGTCTTTCGTTCCTTGCTTCTTATCGTTGACTGTTACTGTCATCATGTCATTCGACCACAAGATGTCCGCAAGCGTTTTGCCGGCAACCTTCTGTGCTGCTGGTTCTGCCGCAGCTGCCTTCGCTGTCGTGTCGGCAACTTCAACAGCTTCGCTTGCCTCTACGACTTTTTCAGCAGGAACTTCTGCCGGTGTTGCCAGCGCTGCGCTCAACTCGGAAAAGCGAGACTGCAAGCTTGCGTCAAACGGATAGGTAGCATAGAATTCAAGTTTGGCGGAACTTTGAATCAGTTTGTAGACACGTTCCGGTTCTTTCACGCCCGGAAGTTCCATCAAAATCTGACCCTCGCGCTGCATCTCCTTGATGTTCGGAGCAATCACACCGAAGCGGTCGATACGCTCACGAAGCAAGTTCACCGACTTGGAAATGTCACTGCGAGTCTTTTCCCGCAGGACTCCTTCAACCTTCGAATTATTGTCGTTGGCATTGACACCTTCCACCCGGTTGAATTTCTGTGCAAGGCTCACGCCCGGTACGAGTTCCTCATATTTCTTACAGAATGCACCCACAAAGTCGTCTTCCGGATTCTGGCTCGCATAAGCCAACGCCTCGTTCAACTTGGCATCCTGTGGATTAGTCGCCTTCGAACGAACGATATCGGCTACCGAAATCTGCAACGTTACGGTCATACCGCCTTTCAAGTCAAGACCAAGACCGATTTGCTTTTCGCGAACCTCATTGTAGGTATACCACATGTACACTTCCTCTTGCCCGACATCTTTCAGCATCCGGGCATACGCTTTTTCGTAGACAGAGTCGTAAGCGTTCCTGTAGACCATAGAATTCTTGTCACCGCTTTTCTTCAAAGCCTCTGTCTGGGCAATCTGACCGGCCTTGACCGCCGCATCACCCTCCACTTTACTGGAGACAAAGGAGAAGGACAGATAGAACAAGCACACCAGCACAAGCAGGACTGCTATCACTCTAATAAAACCTTTACTTTGCATTTGTTTTTGATTGTTAGTATTTAATTTTAAAATTTTTACGGTTTTTCAGCTTGCAAATATACACTAATTATTTCAAGTTGAAAATATTTTGTCCCTCTTTTCGCCTTTTTCGCGGATGTGTTATGCAGCATGTTTTTACTTTTTGCAACTAAAAAAGCGGAATGAAACAGACATTTCTCTCGACCTCAATATGCACTAAAGCCGAATGCGCGACGCCTCGGACAAAGAATTTAAAACTTTGTTTTATTCGTTTTTCGCTCGGCTTGCACTATCTTTGCATTTTAAATAACTGTATTGCAAAATGAACCGCAAATTCGCCATATATCCCCTTTTAGCCGTTTTCTTCGGACTGTTGCTCTACTCTTGCGCCAACATCGGCACTCCTTCCGGTGGACAAATCGACAAGACTCCGCCCATCTTCGTCAGAAGCAGCCCGAAGCCGAACGAATGTAACGTCAGTTCAAAAAAAATCGAACTGTTCTTCGATGAAATCGTGACGCTCAAAGACCCGTCAACAAAAATCATTGTTTCTCCGGCTCAAACGGAAATGCCGAAAATGTCGGCCAACGGCAAAAAAGTGACTGTCGAAATTATAGACACCCTGTTGCCAAACACAACATACACCATCGACTTCTCAAACGCCATACAGGACAACAACGAGGGAAACCCGCTCGAAAACTTCGCTTTTGCGTTTTCTACCGGACAGACGGTCGACACCATGCGCGTGTCAGGATTCGTTCTTGACGCCCACTCGCTCGAACCGATGCAGGGGGTTGTGGTCGGACTGCACAGCAACCTGGCCGACTCCGCATTCAAAACGACAAAGCTCGAACGAGTGTCGCTGACCAACGACCGCGGACAATTCACTATTCGCAACGTTAAGCCGGGAAGATACCGTATTTTCGCCATCAAAGACCTCGATCGAGACTATAAATTCGGAAACCCCTCAGAAGACATCGCCTTCTACGACTCGATTATCGTACCTTCAATTGGCTCGCGAGAGGTGTCGGACACCATATATAATATAAATAATGAAATCGACACTGTCAAGCTATTGACAAAACCGGACTACCGGCCAAACGACATTCTGCTGAATATGTTCAACGAGAACTACAAAGCTCAATATCTGGTCAAAAACAGCCGTATCGACTCGACAAGAATCGAATTGATTTTCGCCGCGCCTTCCGATACGCTCCCGTCTCTTTCCATCACCAACATACAGCCCCAACCCAAAGACTGGTACTGGCTCGAACGCTCGGCTACAAATGACACGCTGACCTATTGGATACGACAGAAAGAACTGGTTTCCAACGACACCATCGATATCGCGGCGACCTTCCTCCGAACAGACACGCTAAACAACCTGTCGTGGGGAACCGACTCGCTCAAATTTACGTTCCAACGTCCGAAGCCCAAGAAAAAGAAGAAAAAAGACGAAGAGGAGGATTCTATCCCACAGATTACGTTCCTCAATATCCGCCAGGTGACAAGCAGCACACAGGAAGTCTATGCACCGATAATTCTGGAATCACCCACCCCAATCGCGTCAATCGACACGGCAGGCATCCGCATGGAGACAAAAGCGGCGCTTGACACGATTTGGTATCCCGTCAAA
>USOC01000109.1 GCA_900556245.1 uncultured Prevotellaceae bacterium | reverse complement strand
TTGAGTACATTTTGCGGATGTATTTTTTGATAGACTTTACGCGCCACGATTTCCAGGCCCATACTTTTGGAGAGATGTAGTAGTAGACAGGAATGCTTTTAGCGAAGGCGTATTTCGCTATTTTCAGATTGAATGACGGGTAGTCAATCAGAATGATAGCATCCGGCCGGAATTCCTCGATTGCGCTTTTTGCAGATTTAAGGTTTCCAAGAATTTCTGATAAGTGGCGCAATACCTCAGAGAAAGCCATATATGCCATATTCTTGTAGTGGATGACAGGGGGTGTTCCGGCGGCCTTTTGCATACAGTCGCCTCCGAGAAATCGGAATTGTGAACCATTGTCGTATTTTTTCAGAGCTGTAATCAGGCGGCCGGCATGCAGGTCACCTGAAGCCTCGCCGGCAATCAGGAAATATTTCATATATCAGTCTGTTTAATTAGTCAAAGTTAGTCAGTTTGTTTCATTATATCAATAATCATCGTAACTTTGTGTTGATTATACCCGGATTGGCATGAGTTTTTCCTGAGAAATTATTTCTGCAGTCGGGTATTGCTTTTTTTGTAGCTGTAAAAATGTTGATGAAAGAGGAAGTAATCCATATAGACGTTCGAGAGGCGATAGGGCAGAAAATGCCCCGTTATTCCAAGTTTATTCCCGGATTTTTATATCGGCGAATTGCACGTCTGATTCGTCAGGATGACCTGAACCGCATTCTTGATGAGAATCGGGGAAAAACAGGGCACGACTTTGCGGAGGGCGCATTGCGCACGCTCGGTATCCGATTGAAGGTCGTCGGAATGGAAAACCTGCCTGCATCGGGTCGCTATGTGTTCGTTTCCAATCATCCGCTTGGAGGGCTTGACGGTATAGCGCTCATTTCTTTGTTGGGCAAGCATTATGAAGGGAAGGTGCAATGTTTGGTCAATGATGTGCTGATGGCTGTCAAACCGCTTGAGAATGTCTTTTTGCCGGTCAATAAATATGGCGGACAGTCGCGGGAGGCTATGCGGCGGATTGACGAGGCTTATGCAGGCGACGGACAAATCATCACCTTCCCCGCCGGGTTGTGCTCGCGTCGGAACGACCAAGGGGAAGTTAGGGATCTGGATTGGAAAAAATCGTTTGTCGTGAAGAGCGTCGAAACGCAACGCGATATAGTTCCAATCTACTTTAATGGGCTGAATTCAAGTTTTTTTTATAAATTTGCACGCTTTAGAAAACGTCTCGGAATCAAATTCAACATAGAATTGATACTTTTGCCGGGAGAATTGGTGAAAGGACGAGGAACGACATTCACAATCAATATAGGAAAGCCGATTCCTTATTCGGTCTTCGACAAAAGTCGGACCGCGCAGGAGTGGGCTGATTACGTGAAACAGACAGTTTATGGCTTTGCATGATTTTACTGACCGGTTGGCCGTCAGGAGTATTATCGCTCCGGTAGATAAGAGTCTCCTGAAAATGGAATTGACGGAGGCCCGATTTTTGCGCAATACAAACAAAGGACACAACGAAATCTATATTGTCGATGCGTTCAATGCTCCCAATGTCATGTGGGAGATAGGGCGACTGCGTGAAATCGCTTTTCGCTCTTCGGGAGGCGGAACGGGAAAGGAGGCGGATATCGACGAATTTGACACGATGGATGATCCTTGTCAGCAGTTGATTGTCTGGAATCCGGATGCGGAAGAAATCATAGGAGGGTATCGTTTCCTTTTAGGCGAAAATATGCGATTGCGGCCGGATGGAACTCCTGATATCGCGATGTCGCACATGTTCGGCTATTCGGAAGACTTCGTGAAGAATATATTGCCCTACACGCTTGAGCTGGGGCGGTCGTTTGTGTCGGTCGACTATCAGTCGACGAAGGCCGGCGTAAAAGCTTTGTATGCGCTCGACAATTTGTGGGACGGTCTCGGAGCGTTGACGGTAGTTTATCCCAAACTAAAATATTTCTTCGGAAAAATGACGATGTATCCCGGTTATCCGCGGGAATGCCGGAATATGATTTTGTATTTTCTTGACAAGTATTTTCATGATAACGAACGGATTGTCTATCCACTAAAACCTCTCGATGCTCGTATTGACGAAACGAAGATGCGCAGCCTCTTTGTCGGGCAGTCGTTTAAAGAAGACTATCGCATTCTGAATATGCGAATCCGTCAGCACGGCATCAATATCCCGCCGCTGGTCAATTCTTACATGAATTTGTCTCCGAAAATGAAAGTGCTCGGTACGGCCATTAATGACGAGTTTGGCGATGTCGAAGAGACGGGGATCTTTTTTGCCATCTCTGATATATATGAAGACAAAAAAATGCGTCATATCCGCACGTTCTATCATCGGTTTATAGAATACCGGCAGGACTTGATTCAGCGGATGAAAGAATATGCACGCAATAGAAAACAAAATTAGATGAAAAAGTTGAAATTGACAGTTGCAGCCATTATGCTGACCGCTACCGGACTTTGGGCAGAGCAGCCCTTGGTGGTGGAAGGGTCGGTGAGTGGCAATGCAGGGAGTGGGGATTTTGCTCCTTATTATATGATGTCGAATGAAGGGGGCGTTCTTACGCAGCCCAAAGCGTTGACGCTGCGGGCGAAGGCGCATAAGGAGCTGGATCTCTCGAAAAGATTCAGTTATGCTTTCGGAGCGGATGTGGTCGGTGGGTATGCTTCTGAATATTCGCAATATGACATGGCGCTTAAGGCTCCCGCAGCGCAAGGATCCCATCCGTCGTCGATTTGGCTGCAGCAGTTGTATGCTGCCGTGAAGTTTCGCGGTGTCTTTTTGACGGCAGGAATAAAGGAACGCACTTCGCCTCTGTTGAATCATCGGCTGGGGGTAGGCGACTATATCCAGTCGAATAACGCACGTCCGGTGCCTCAGGTGCGTGCCGGTTTTGTCGATTTCCAGAATATCCCGTTTACGAACGGTTGGGTACAGATTCAGGGCGAAATAGCGTACGGAAAATATTTTCAGGACAGTTGGCTGGAAGATCATTTTACGTTTCATACAGGACAGATTTCCAAAGACGAATACATTAACTATAAACGATGCTATTTTCGGACCAAGCCATCCCAGCCGTTTTCAGTGACGGTCGGAATGCAGGCTGTGACAGAGTTTGGTGGGACGAGGTACCGTTATCGAAAAGGAGAGTTGAAAGATGTCGATGCCTATGATGTGAAGTTTAAAGACATTATTAAGTCGTTCATTCCTCGGGAAGGCGGTTCGAATCCCGGCGATGCCGCATATCATTACGGCAATACGCTTGGTTCGTGGGATTTTGTGGCACGCTATCGCTTAAAGGATGATACGGAACTGAAGGCTTATTTTCAATGGCCGTTTGAGGACGGTTCCGGCATTGGAAAGATGAACGGGTTTGATGGCATCTGGGGGCTTGAATACAAAGGTCCGCGTGCCGACGCTGTCGTTTCGGGTGTGGTGCTTGAATATATTGACTTTACCAATCAGAGCGGTCCCATCCATTGGGCTCCAGCGGATATGCCCGGCACTGAATTTACCGACCAGGCGACTGGTGGCGACAGTTATTACACGAATTTCCGTTGCAACCCGTATATGAACTTCGGTATGTCGCAGGGCACTCCGTTCATACCGTCGACTATCTACAATCGTCAGGGGAACAACGAATTGCCGGACAACCGGATAAGAGGCTTTCATCTCGGTGTGGCGGGGCGCATTTACGGGCCGCTCGACTATCGGATGCTGGTCTCGTACCGAAAGTCATGGGGTACTTATGCCATACCGCGCACTTCCATCGCAGAAGAGACTTCGTTTATGCTGGAGGGGGTCTATCGTTTCCGGCAGGTCGAAGGCTTGTCGGTGAAAGGTCAGGTGGCTTTCGACAAAGGCGGTCTGATTGGAGACAACTTCGGCGTCCTGTTATCTGTCAATTATCGGGGAATCTTTAATCTGTTTGGAAAAAAATGAAAAGACTGACAATCATATGCGCGATGGTGGCGGTGGTTCTGCTGTCGGGTTGCGTACATAACAACGGAGATATCGGCGACTGGTTTGGAATGTGGAAAATAGAGCGAATCACCATTGACGGAGAGGATGATCCGGAATATAAGAGTGATGCGTTCATTGCGTTCCAGTCGACGGTATTCATGGTGCAAGTTTCCTATCCTGAAATTTCTTCCGGCTATCAGTATATGGGCAGATGGAGCGAAGGAGAAGGGAAGCTGACGCTCGAGTTCAACACGAAAGAAAGTGCGGTGCCGTCCGAGCATCTGCATCTTCATTTCAAAAAAGACAATATATTGCAGGTTCTCCAACGTGGCGGAGGAAGGAAAACGCTTCAGCTTGTTGCGGAGGATGGCAAGACCTATACATATTATCTGAAGTCGTGGTAGCGAATTGGCTATCTCGGCAGAAAGTCGTATATTTGATGCAAACATTCAAAAAAGAACAATAACAAAAATACAGATCGATGAATTTTGTAGAAGAATTGAAATGGCGCGGCATGGTGCATGATATGATGCCGGGGACTGAGGAGCAATTGCAAAAAGAATTGACAACGGCCTATGTGGGTATCGACCCGACGGCCGACTCCCTGCATATCGGTCATCTTGTCAGCGTGATGATTCTGCGCCACTTCCAGCGTTGCGGTCACAAGCCTATTGCGCTTGTGGGCGGCGCAACGGGAATGATTGGCGACCCTTCCGGCAAGTCGGCTGAGCGCAATTTGCTGACAGAAGATATCCTTCGTCACAATCAGGACTGTATCAAGAAGCAGCTGTCGAAGTTTCTTGACTTTGATTCGGATGCTCCCAATGCGGCAGAATTGGTGAACAACTACGACTGGATGAAGGATTTCAAGTTCCTTGATTTCGCGCGCGAAATCGGCAAGCATATAACAGTGAACTATATGATGGCGAAAGAGTCGGTGAAGAAGCGCCTGAACGGCGAGGCCCGCGACGGACTTTCGTTTACGGAGTTTACCTATCAGCTGCTTCAAGGCTACGACTTCCTGCATCTTTATGAGACGAAGAACTGCAAATTGCAGATGGGCGGTTCAGACCAATGGGGTAACATAACGACCGGAACGGAGTT
>USOC01000108.1 GCA_900556245.1 uncultured Prevotellaceae bacterium | reverse complement strand
CGGCTTGCTTTCCTTCGATTGCTTCGCAGAGGGCGGGCAGTACGTTTTCTTCCACGCCGAAGACAATGCACTCCGGGTGGTCTTTTTTCATAGAAAGCATCAATTCCTCGTTGCCGTTTTCGATTTCATAGAGGTCGTATGCCAGTTCGACATACTTTCCGGGTTTTACAGTTTCCATATAAGTGATTAAAATTTAATTTGTTACTTTTTTAGTGCCTGAATTTTGAATGTAAAGGTACATAATTTTTTGGAAAAACTTTTATACAACTCTTTGTTAATAACAATATTTGTCGTACCTTTGTTCCCACTAAAACCTCGATACCCGGGTGGCGGAATTGGTAGACGCGCTAGATTCAGGTTCTAGTGGTGTAACAACTGTGTCGGTTCGAGTCCGATCTCGGGTACAAACAGGCTGATAATCTAAAGATTGTCAGCCTGTTTTTTTTGATAAGCGGCTTTTGGATAAAAAAAGTCTCCACGGAGTACGCGGAGACGTAGGTTTTGTCAACCTTCGGCATATAGCCTTATTGTGATAAGATGTAGAAAATATCTTATGTGGCAAATTTACTATAAATTCCGTACCGGACAAATTTTTTTGGTATATTTACAGAAAAATTTTTTCATTGAAAACACAAATATCAATATAGCATGGAAAATATTTTAGGAATCGACCTTGGAACAAATTCAATAGGCTGGGCAATCACAGAAAGACAAGGAGAGGGATTTTTGCTAAAAAAAAGTGGTGTCAATATTTTTCAAGAGGGGGTGGCGCGTGAAAAGAATGAGGAGAAGCCTTCGGTTGCGCTTCGTACAGCATCGCGGGGTATAAGGCGGCATTATTTTCGTCGTCGCTTGCGCAAAATTGAAGTGTTGAAAGTTTTGGTTAAAGCCAAGCTATGTCCGCCATTGACCGACGAGATGCTCGAAAAGTGGCGGTATGAAAAAATATATCCTTTGGACGAGGCTTTTATGAATTGGCAGCGCACAAGTGACAACGAGGACAAGAATCCGTACCATGACCGCTATGAAGCTTTGACTCGGGAGCTTGACTTGTCGTGTGTATCCGAACGCTATTTGCTTGGCCGGGCGTTGTATCATCTCTCCCAACGTAGGGGATTTTTAAGCAATCGGAAGGATACGACAGAAGACAGCGACGGAAAAGTGCAGTCGTCCATCGAGGAGATTGACATGGAAATGGAAGCTATGGGATGCGAGTGTCTTGGTGAATATTTCTATAGGCTGCATCTGTCGGGGGAGAAAGTGAGAGGAAAATACACGTCGCGGAATTCTCATTATCGCAAGGAGTTTGAAGCGATTTGCCGGAAGCAGCATCTGTCGGATGAGTTGTCGGAGGAACTTCGCCGTGCGATATTTTTCCAACGCCCCTTGAAGTCACAGAAAGGCAGTGTCGGGAAATGTACGTTCGAAAAAACGAAATCGCGGTGTTCGGTGTCCCATCCGTTGTACGAGGAGTTCCGGATGCTTAGCCTGTTGAATAACATCCGAATCAGGACACGGAATGACAGCGACTATCGTCCGCTGACTGAAGAAGAAAGGAATCGGATAAAACCGAAATTCTTCAGAAAGACGAAAGATAGGTTCGACTTTAAGGAATTGGCAAAGGAGCTGTGCGGAAAGCGGATTAGCTACGGATTTCGTGATGATAAGGAGGATCTTGACGTACGGTTCAATTATCGGATGTCGGCCAGTGTGTCGGGATGCCCGGTCACTGCAGGACTGATGGACGTGTTTGGAGAAGACTGGCTTTCTTCAATGTGTAGCGTTTATCAATTGTCGGCAGGAAAGACAGAGGAGGAAATCCTTCAGGATGTGTGGCATGCGCTGTTTTCGTTTGACGACAATGAGCGGTTGAGAAGGGGGGCGGAGCTTAAATTGCAACTTACATCGGAACAAAGCGATAAATTCGCGAAAATCAGAATCAGTCGTGAATATGCATCATTGAGCCGGAAGGCCATTGCTCGTATTCTTCCATATCTTCGGACCGGTCTGCGTTACGACGAGGCTGTGTTTTGTGGAAACCTGCAGGGGGTGGTGCCTGCTTACGTATGGACGGACCGCGACAGGCGCCGGCTGGCAGAAGGCGGTGTCGTAGGGGTGTTGTCGAATCTTAGGGACAATCCGACGATGAGAGGAAAAACCAATATGCAGGTGGTTTCGGACTATCTTCGCGAAGTATTTCCTGACGAAACCCTTCGTTGTGAACGGCTCTATCATCCGTCGATGATTGAAACTTATCAGAAGGCGGAGCCGAATGACTACGGACTTCGGCTGTTGGGTTCACCCCGCACGCAGTCGGTGAAGAATCCGATGGCAATGCGTGCGCTGTTCCGACTTCGGGCTCTTGTCAACCAATTGCTTCGTGACGGCGACATTACTCCGGAAACGAAGATTAACATTGAGTTTGCACGGGGCTTGAACGATGCCAATAAGCGGAAAGCCATTATGGCTTATCAGGAAGAGGCACGTAGGCGCAGGGAAAAATATGCGGATGCAATCAAGGAGTTTTTTCTTAAAGAGACGGGAAAGGAAATACTGCCGTCGGAAGACGATGTCTTGAAATATCAACTATGGGAAGAGCAAGGGCATATATGCCTGTATACAGGCACGAAAATCGGGTTGGCGGATTTTCTTGGGCCGAATCCGAAATATGATATCGAACACACTGTGCCTCGTTCGCGTGGCGGCGACAATTCTCAGGAAAACAAGACGCTGTGTGACAGGCGATTTAACCGTGAGATAAAAGGAGCAAAGCTCCCGGCTGAATTGGCTTGCCATGCCGAAGTGATGGATCGGGTCGAGGTGGAGTGGCTGAAGAAGATTGATGCCTTGAGCGCACAAATCGCCCGGAAGAAAGGGGGAGGAGGAGACAAGGCCTCGAAAGACAGGCGCATCGTGGAACGCCACAGGCTGACAATGGAACGTGACTACTGGCGGGGGAAACTTCGTCGGTTTACCATGACGGATGTCCCTGAAGGATTTTCGCTTCGTCAGGGAGTGGACATCGGCATCATCGGCAAATATGCCAGGTTGTATTTGCAAACGGTATTCGACAAGACGTATGTCGTCAAAGGCGCGACGACAGCGGCATTCCGCAAAATGTGGGGGCTGCAGGATGATTATTCCAAAAAAGAGCGTGTCAACCATACGCATCATTGCATCGATGCCATTACGATTGCCTGTATCGGAAAACGGGAGTACGACAGATGGGCGCAATACGAACGAGACAGCGAACGGTATGAGAGAGGTTTGGGCGAAAAGCCTTCGTTTAAAAAGCCGTGGCCGACATTCACGGAGGATGTGAAATCGCTGGTTCCGAGTCTGCTTGTTTTCCATCACACTCCCGACAATGCCCGGAAAGCGACGCGCAAACTTGTCCGCATCAGAGGGAAGGTGAGGAAGACTGCCGACGGTCGGGCTATGGTTGCGCGAGGCGACAGTGCCAGATTGTCGCTCCATCAGCAGACGTTTTACGGCGCGATACTGAAAGAAGGCGAAGTGAAGTATGTGGTGAGGAAAGCACTGTCGTTGTTGCAACCGTCGGATGTCGACAGGATTGTTGATCCGGAAGTTCGTGCCAAAGTGCAGACAGCGGTGGAGGCAAAAGGTTTTAAGGAAGCAATGGCCGGAGAAATCTGGATGAACGAACAGAAGCGTATCCCGATAAAGAAAGTGCGCATATTTACACCGAATGTGGTTGCGCCGATTCGTCTGAAAAAGCATCGGGATGAATCGGTATTCAACCATAAGAGGCATTATCATGTGGCAAACGATGGAAACTATTGCATGGCTGTCTACGAAGGAACGGACAATAAGGGACAACGAAAACGTACGTCCAGGGTCGTGAACAACTTGGACGCCGCCGGCTATTTCAAGAGGAAAGCGCGGGGAGAGGATGGCGACTTGGTCCCGATGTCGGACGATTCCGGAAATCCGTTGCTGTGGATACTCCGGACAGGTACGATGGTGCTGTTCTATGAGCATTCGCCGGAAGAACTGTTCAATTGTGACAAATCAGAATTGTCGAAGCGGCTGTATAAGATTGTCGGTATGAGTACTATGACAGTTTCCGGGCGCTATCAGTATGGCATACTGACATTGCGCCATCATCAGGAAGCCCGCCAATCATTTTTGCTGCCTCGGGCAAAGAAGGGGCTTTGGAAGGAAGGAGAGGACTATCGTCCGCTTGTCGGAGTGAATAATAACCAATTGAATTTTTTGGTTTCGGGATATGATTTCGATTTGAGTCTGACAGGAGAAATAAAATTCAAACAGTAGGGGCAGATGCAGAAAAGAGCGTTGTTTTTCACACAGCCGTATATGTTGAGCCTGCGCAACTGTCAATTGGTCGTGGCGACTAAAGAGATGCCTTCCGAACAAAGGACAGTGCCGATTGAAGATATCGGGTATGTGATTTTGGAACATCCGCAAATAAAGGTGACTTTGCCTCTTTTGTCAGCGTTGTCGGAGGCGAATGTCGCTGTAGTGGTATGTGGGGAGAACCGTCTGCCTTGCGGAATGATGCTCAATCTTGATTCGAATGCGACTCAAGGTGAGCGGTTTCGAGCGCAGGCGGCCGTGAGCGAGCCTCTGAAGAAAAACCTTTGGAAACAGGTGGTCGAGGCAAAGATTCGCAATCAGGGACGACTTTTGAACAAGTTGGGCAAGCGCGGCGAATTGCTGAAGCCATATTGGCAAAATGTCAAAAGTGGAGATGCCGACAATCGGGAGGGCATTGCGTCGCGCATCTATTGGCAGGAGCTGTTTGGCAAAGATTTTGTCAGGATGCGTGAGGGTGGTCCACCCAACAGTCTGCTCAACTATGGATATACGATTTTGCGGGCGGCTGCGGCCCGCGCTTTGATGGGGTCGGGGTTGCTTCCTGCATTTGGCATTTTCCACCGCAATCGATATAATGCCTTTCCATTGGCTGACGATATGATGGAGCCTTATCGACCGTTTGTCGACGAAATGGTTTACGAAATGTGGCGCTCCGGCGCATCCGGCCTCGACAAGGAGAGGAAAGGCCGGCTGATGGGTGTGCTTTTTGTGGATACTCATTT